>DATMVU010000548.1:0-2195 GCA_035562875.1 Actinoplanes sp.
CAACCGTGCCCGCGTCGGACGCCGGTTCGGCCGACCTCGGCGCGGGAAAGCCCGGCGCGGGCAAGCCGGTGGACTGGGCGGCGATGGAGGAGCAGTTCGGCGACGTGGTGCCGCCGCGGTTCGCACGGGCCGACGGGGAACCGGATCCGGTCCGGGGGCACGAGGACCGGGCGTTCGACGTGGAGCGTTCGACGGTCACGCTCGCCGACGTCGGTGGGATGGCCGAGGTGAAGAAGCGCCTGGAGATGTCGTTCCTGGGGCCGCTGCGGAATCCGAAGCTGCGGTCGCTGTTCGGCAAGAGCCTGCGGGGTGGCCTGCTGCTGTACGGGCCGCCCGGCTGTGGCAAGACGTTTCTGGCGCGGGCCGTGGCCGGGGAGATGGGTGCCTCGTTCATCTCGCTGAGCATCACCGACGTGTTGAACATGTGGATCGGTAGTTCCGAACGCAATCTGCACGACCTGTTCGAGTCGGCGCGCGGGCATGCGCCGTGCGTGCTGTTCCTGGACGAGATCGACGCCCTCGGGCACAAGCGCAGTCAACTGCAGTCGTCCATGCGTACCGTGGTGAATCAACTGTTGACCGAACTGGACGGTGTGGACGGCGGCAACGACGGCGTGTTCGTGCTGGCCGCCACCAACGCGCCCTGGGATGTGGACTCGGCGCTGCGCCGGCCGGGCCGCCTGGACCGGACCGTGCTGGTGCTGCCGCCGGACCGCCCGGCCCGGGCCGCGATCCTGGAGTACCACCTGCGGGACCGCCCGGTCGCCGGGATCGACCTGGACGCGGTCGCCGCCGCCACCGAGCACCACTCCGGCGCGGATCTGGCGCACCTGTGCGAGACCGCCGCCGAGTACGCGATGCGTGACTCGATCGCCGCCGGGGAGATCCGCATGATCAACCAGGCGGACATGCTCGCCGCCGCGAAGGAGGTCCGCCCCTCCACCGACGCCTGGTTCAGCACCGCCCGCAACGTGGCGATGTTCGCCAACGAGAGCGGCGAGTACGACGACCTGGCCGCCTACCTCAAGAAGCGCAAGATCCGTTGAGTGCCGCCGCCCGGGCCCGCGCCCTCGCCGACGTGGGCCGCCTCGACCAGGCCGAGGACGAGGTCCGGGCCGGGCTGGTGACCACCCCCGCCGACCCGGAACTGCTCGGCCTGCTCGCCGGGCTGCGCCGGTTACGGGGCGACTTCGGGCGGGCCCTGGAGTTCGCCGACGCGGCCGTGGCGGTGGCTCCCGGGCAGTCGATGGTGCACATCGAACGCGCCGAGTGCCTGCTGGCGCTGGCCCGCTGGGACGACGCACTGGCCGCCGCCCGGGAGGCGGTCCGGCTCGACCCGTGGCGGCCGGAACCACACCGGGTGCTGGCCCGCTGCCTGACCGTCCGCAAGGATTACGGCGCAGCCCGGGAGTCGGCCGGCCGGGCGATCACCATCGCGCCGCACTCGGTACCGGACCTGATGACCCTGGCCGAGGTGGAACGCAACGCCGGCCGCCGGGACGCCGCCCGCGCCGCGACCGCCCGCGCCCTGGCCGAGAACCCGGCGGACACCGAGGGCCGCTGGATGCTGGCGCTGCTCGACGCGGAGACGATGCGGGTGCGGGACGCGATGCACGGCTTGCGGCAGCTGGCCGCCGACCACCCCGACCGGTACGGTGCCCCCGCCCTGACCTGGCCGATCCGCGGGCTGCTCGCCGGGGTGCGCCGCGGGCTGCTCGCCGGGATCCCGCTGGTGGCGCTGCTGGCCCTGAGCGGCCGCTGGTGGGAGCCGGCGCTGCTGCTGACCCGGGGTGCCGCCCTGGTGATGGCGCTGGTGATCGCCGGGCTGGCGGTGCGGGTGCTGATCCCGGCCGGCCGGCTGCCGTGGATCTGCCTGGGCCTGCTGCCCACCCGCACCCGTCGCGCGGTCGCCACCGGCCTGGTCGTCGCGAGCGCGTCGGTGCACACCCTCACCTGGTACGCCCTGAACCCGGCCTGGTCCGTCCTGGCCCTGTCCACCGGCCTGCTGGCCGTCCTGCTAGCCGCCGGAGCCGCTGAGTGAAGGCCGTCCTCTTCGACCTCGACGAAACCCTCGTGGACCAGGTGACCGCCGCGCGGGCCGCCGTCGTCGGGTGGGCTGCGACGCACGGGATCCACGACCCCGGTGTCGCTGAGCGGTGGGCCGCCATCTCAGAGCCGCACTACGCCCGATGGCA
>DATMVU010000549.1:0-24277 GCA_035562875.1 Actinoplanes sp.
CGACGCCGGGTCCATCATCCCGGCGCCGGCGTTGTGGCCGGCCGCCGAGTCGGAGGTCCGCTTGATCCGGTCGACCACCGCCGAAGCAGCCAGTGCCGGGTACGCCGACCGGACCAGTGCCACCTGGCCCGCCACGAACGCCACCGCGTACTGGTTACCGGTGACGAGCACCGGACCGATGCCGGCCGGGCCGAGCGACAGCACACCGTCGCCGGGGGCGACCACGTCCACGGCGCCCATCCGGTACTCCGCCAGCGGCTGGCCGTCCTGGCCGACCCCGCCGACACGCAGCACGCTGTTGGTGGGCAATGCCGCCGCCGGGTTCACCGGGACCCGGTTCAGCGGCGCCGCGGTGACCACCACCACGTCGTGCTCGACCGCCTCGGCGATGGCAGTGGTGACGGCCGGGTCACTGGTGTCGAAGTAGCCGCCGAGCGCGATGACGGTGGCACCGGCCGCCACCGCCACGGTGATCGCGGTGGCCTGGTCGGCGACCTGGGCCTGTTTGCCGGTCGTCACCACCCGCACCGGCAGCAGTGTGGCGTCCGGCGCCACGCCGGCGGGTGTGCCCTGGGCACCCGGCTGGGCGGCCGCGATCGCACCCATCGCGGTGCCGGATCCGAGGCAGTCGACGTCGCCGTTGCCCTTGCCGGAGACGATGTCCACGCCCTGGGCCACGTGCCCGGTCAGTTCGGGCAGGCTGCCGTCGACGCCGGTGTCGATGACGGCGATCATCTGGCCGGAGCCGCGACTGCGGGCCCACGCGGTCTCGGCCCCGACCAGGGCACGGGCCCAGTCCGGCTCGTTACCCGCCTTCGGCAGCACCGCGCACTTGTCGCCGCCGGCCACCGGGGTGGCGTCCTTCGTCGGCCGCTTCCCGCCGGACGGCTTCGGAGCGGCGGATCCGGTCTGCGAGGCCTGCGGATTCGGCGTCTGCCCCGAACTGCCGCTGGGGCCGGTGCTCGGCTTGCCGGTACTCGGTTTGGCCGACGCCGAGGCGCCCGGTTTGGCGGAGGCCGCCGCGGTGGTGGGCAGCGGGCCGTACTGCACGCCGGCGCCGACCGCGTCGTAGGGCAGCACCAGCCGCCAGCCCGGTGCCAGCTTGTTCGCGTCGGTGAGCGACCCGCCGTCGGCCTGCTTACGGCCCACGTTCAGGTTGTAGATCTCGATCGCCCGGTCGGCGCCGCCCAGGAACCGCGACGCGATCTCGGAGAGGTTCTCCGGCTTGCCCTGATAGGCGGTGTTCACCGTGTAATAGATGACGTACGAGTCCGCCCGGGCCGGCACCGAGGCCGGCATGGTGACCGCCACGACGACGGCGGCGACGATCCCGGCCAGCGCCGCGCGGGCGCCTCCGGCCCACCGGATACGCCACCGGCGGCGGGCCCGGTCCACTCTCTCCACGACCGACTGTCCCTTCGGGAGCCCCCTTTTCGGGGGGCTGGTCTTCTTCGTTCGGGTGCGGCGCACTCCCCTGCAACGACGAGGCCGCGTCCAGGCGCGTTCACCGTCACGGCCGGGAAACGCGGGTAATTCCGCCGGGCCACCCTGGGCCCCGGCTGGGTCCTTCGACTCACGACTCGGACGGGGGCGACCTCTACGGTCTACGCCCATGCACGACGACGATTCCGGTGAGACCGGCCGGAGAATGCCCGGCGCCCGGCGGCTGATCACGGCGGCCGCTCTACTGGCCCTCGCCGGGGTTGTGCTCTGGACCACAGTGGCCTACAGCACACGCGACGACACGCCGGCCGTGGCCGCCGAGGACACCCCGGCAGCGGTGACCGGGAGCATCGCCATGCCGGTCCAGCTCACCACCGGCGAACCGGCCTCACCCGGCTACCCGGCCGCGCCGGCGCCCTCGGTCTCCTCCGGGCGGCCGGTCCCGTCGCCGTCTGCGTCACCGCCCTCATCCCCGTCGCGGAAAGCGACCGCAACCGCACCGGCGAGCAGCAGCCCCAGCCCGGCGAAGACGACCGCGGCGAAGACGTTCAAGCCGGTCAGCGTGCAGGCCGAGGCGGGTTCCCTGAGCGGCGGCGCGGCAGTCGTCGCGTGCGGCACCTGCGACGGCGGCGCCCGGGTCCGCTACGTGGGCCGGGTGGAGATCACCGTCGACGTCGCGGTCGCCGGCGCCCGCACCGTCACCGTCAGCTACGAGGCGGACGGCACCCGGTCACTGGCGATGTCGGTGAACGGCTCCTCGGCCGGCACCGTCGAGGTTTCCGGGACCAGCTGGACGGCTCCGCAGACGACGGCCTTCACGACCGTGTTGCCGGCCGGGACGGTGGTTCTCGGTTTCTCCGCGGGTACCGGGAACGCGCCCGATCTCGACCGGATCGACGTTAGATGATCATTGATCACATGCCGGCCATCCGGCCGTAACTTCCGCGGTCCCCGCAGTTCAGAGGCGAAGCCCGCTCGCATTGCACGACGACACTCCGATGAGTACGGTGATTCCGCGTCCGTTCCTGATCATGGAATCGTAAGGAGAGCGCGATGCAGCGCGACTCGGTTCCGCCGATTCCAGGCGACGCCACCCCCGGCTTCCCGGAAGTTTCGGACGACCCGGTCAGCCGCTTCCTGCGGCGACCGGATCTCACCCCCCAGCGACTGCACCGTCGCCATGGGGTAGCAGCGGCGACGCTGGCCGCCGCGGTCGGCATCACCGCCGCGATACTTCCGGCGCTGCTCCGGCCCGGCGCCCCACCGGCTGCCTCCGCACACCCGCTCGCGACGAGCGCCTTCACTCCGCTCGTCGCGCAGGCGGAGGACGCCGCCCTCAGCGGCGGCGCCGAGGTACTGGAGTGCGCGGCCTGCGACGGCAACGCCCGCGTCGCCGGCCTGGGCCGGATCGACGCGTCGTTCGACGTCCCGGCCGCCGGGCGGCGCACCATCACGGTGCTCTACCAGGCCGACGGCGTCCGGCACCTCATCGTCGCGGTGAACGGCGCCGACACGGTGGGAGTGCTGCGGGTCTCCGGTGCGGACCGGCCGGCCCCACGCCGGGCCGAGGTGTACGCCCAGATCCCGGCCGGCCCGGTGACCATCAGCCTGTACGCCGATCCCGCCGGCCGCGCACCCGACATCGACAAGATCATCATCCGATGACGGCCCGTCTCGCCGCCGCCACCGCCGTCGTCCGCGCGGTGCTCGTCGGCCGGCTCCTGGTGTCACTGGTGACCGTCGGCGTGACCCTTCGGCTGGTCACCGATCCGGTGCCGCCGGCCCTCGCCCTGATCGTGGTCACCGTCGTCACCCTGACCGGGCTCGGCCTGCTCGGCAGTCACCCCGAACTGCTGCGCCGGCGGATCACCGTCCTCACCGCGGATACGGCGCTGATGGCGCTGGTCCTGCTGGTCAGTGAGGGGACCCTGGCCTTCTACTGCTACGCCGCCGGCTCCGCCGCGCTGGCCGGAGCGGTGCTCGGCACCGGCGGCGCGGCGCTCTGGGTGGCTCAGGCCGGCCTCGGTCTCGGCGTCGCCGTCCCGCTCCTGCGCGGACTCGACGAGCCGGCCCGTACGGTGGTCACCCCGTTCCTGGTGGCGATGCCGATGACCTTCCTGGTCTGCGGGCTCGGCGCGGCCGCACTGACCAGCGCCACGGCCAGGTTCATCAAGCTCTCCGCCGACACCGCGACCGCCGTCGAGCGCTCGGCCGCCGCCTCGGAACGTGCCCGGCTCGCCCGGGAACTCCACGACTCGGTGTCCAAGACACTCAGCGGGGTCTGTTTCGCCGCCATCGCTCTGCCGTCCTCGCTGCGCCGCCACCCGGCCCTCGCCGAGCAACTCGCCGCCACGGTGCGCGACGGCGCCGACGCGGCCGCCCGCGAGACCCGTGACCTGCTCGCGGGACTGCGCCGGGACGTTCCGGACCGGCCGTTCGCCGACACCGTCCGCAGCGTGTGCGACACCTGGACCGCCACCAGCGGCATCACCGTGCAGCTCACCGCCGGCCCGGTCGAACCGTCGGTGAGCGCCCGGTACGAACTGACCCAGATCCTGCACGAGGCGCTGCGCAACGTGGCACGGCACGCGGACGCCACCCGGGTCGAGGTCACCGTCGACCGGACACCGTCCGGAGTCCGGCTGGCCGTCCGCGACGACGGCGGCGGTTTCCCGGTCCCCGACGACCTGTCGACGCTCTCCTCACGGGGGAACTTCGGCATGGTCGGCATGTCCGAACGCGCCCGGACCGTGGGCGGGGAGCTACGGGTCCGCTCCCACACCGGCGACGGCGTCACGGTCGAGGCCGTGGTACCCACCGGCACCCGCGACGAGGAGATGGCGATCCGTTGATCGACGTACTGATCGTGGACGACAACCCGATCGTCCGGGCCGCAGTGAGCGCCTACCTGAGCGGCAGCGACGAGATCCGGGTGGCGGGCGAGGCAGCCGACGGGCGTTCGGCGGTGACCACCGCGCAACGGCTGCGCCCGGCGGTGACCATCCTGGACCATCGGATGCCCGTCGCCGACGGGCTCAGTGTCATCGGCGATCTCGCCGAGCACACCGCCGTCCTGGTGATGACCAGCGACTCCACGCCCGAGCTGATCGCCGGGATGCTGCGCGGTGGCGCCCGCGGGTACCTGGTGCACGGCGAGTTCGACCCGCCGGAGCTGTTGCGCGCGGTGCAGGCGGTGGCGGCCGGCCGCGGCTGGCTGTCACCGCTGGTCGCCTCGGTCACCATCTCGGCGCTGCGCGAGCAGGGCACCGCGACCGACCGGGACGAACGGCTGGGCCGGGAACGCGCCGGGTACCAGCTGACCCGCCGCGAACAGGACGTGATCGAGCTGATCTGCGCGGGTCACTCCAACGCCGCGATCGGCCGCCGGCTGCTCGTCACGGAGAAGACCGTGAAGAACCATCTGAATCACATCTTCGCCAAACTGGGGGCGGCCAACCGCACCGAGGCCGCAATGTTGTGGCGAGGCAATATCAACACCAGTCACGGAAGGGTAACTGTCAGGTAAGCGACAGTTACCGGTGAACGTTCGGCATCCGTACCCCGTTGTTGAGGGAAACGGGCGAAGCCCGTGGCACCGCCCGCCGGGCCGGCCGCCCGCACCCGACAGCGAAGGCGTGTTGACCATGGCCTCCGTGCCATCCGAGCTCACCACCCGGGAACAGCGCCACCTCAGCCCGTCCATCCACGTCGACGTGCTGATCGCCCACCCGGAACCGGCCGCCCGATCCGGCTTGCGATGCCACCTGCACGACGAGCGCATCGGGATCCGCGTCGCCGGCACCGTCGGCGGCAGCGCCGAGACCCTCACCGAGGCCGCCCGGCTGCGGCCCGCCGTCGTGCTGATCGACGAACGCCTCACCACCCCGGACCACCTCGCCACCCTGGCCGCCGAGTCCCGGGTCATCCTGCTGACCGCGGAGACCGATCCCCGGGCCATCGGCGCCCTGCTGGTCGGTCCCGCTCGCGGTTACCTCGTCTACGACAACTTCGAAACCGCCGACCTGCGCAACGCCGTCCTCGCGGTGGCAGCCGGCCTGGCCTGGCTCTCCCCGCTCGCCGCCGCAGCAGCGACCGCCGGCATGCGTGCCACCGGCCGCCACCACCGCCCGCACCACACCACCAACCAGGCACTACGGTTCACCGGCCGGGAACGCGACGTCCTCGAACTGCTCTGCCGCGGCCTCACCAACGCCGCCATCGCCGACACGCTGGCGGTGACCGAGAAGACCGTCAAGAACCACCTCAACCGCAGCTTCGCGAAGCTGGGGGTGCACTCCCGCACCGAAGCCGTGAACCGCCTGACGGACGGTCAGGCTGCCCGGGCCAGGATCTCCCGGACTGCACGCAGCGCGTAGAAGGATCGGGACCGGACCGTCCCCTCCGGGATGCCGATGCCGGCCGCCGCACCGGCCACCGACGCGTCCCGATAGTAGAGCGCGACCAGCACCGCGCGCTGTTCCGGGGTGAGCTGCAGCAGGGCGTCGCGCAGCACCTGCCGGTCCAGCAGCGTGTCGAGGAAGTCGTCGGGGGCACGAACCCACGTCACGTCCTCCCCCGACACCTCCACCGGGCGGGCCAGGCGGGCACGAGCCGCGTCGATCGTCAGGTTCCGGGCCACGGTGAACAGCCAGCGGCGCAACGGCTCGGCCTCGGACGGCAACTCGTCCATCCGCCGCCAGGCCCGCAGCATGGTCTCCTGGAGCAGGTCCTCAGCCGTCTCCATCTGACCATGGGTGAGGCGCATCAGGTACCGCTGCAACGGCCGGGCGTTCACCTGGAACAGCACGCGCATCCGCGCCTCCCGGACCGCCGCACCCGACCGGACCGGCTCCGTCGCCGGTGGCGCGCACGTCACCACGCTCATATCCCGATGCCTCTTTCATCACGTCCGGGCATTTCCGCGTGGACCGTAACGACCCAGAGGTCCCGGTCGATTGAGCCCAAAGGCCCAGAGAGGCCCAGATCCGGGCCCACCGGGAACCGATCAGAAGCGGTCCGCCTGCAGGAAGTCGGCGAGCGGACCGCCCCGCGCACCGGGTACCGGCCGCCAGCCCATCCGGCTGGGCGCCAGCACCTGCAGCACGCTCACCTGCCCGATCTCCCGGCCCGGCAGGATCAGTTCGATGTCCCGCCCGGCCAGTGCCTTCGCGTCACACCGCACCGAGGTGAGACCGGCCAGCTGCTCCGCGGCCGCCCGCACGTCGATCGCCCGCCGCCGCGGCACCCGCAGACGCAACAGCCGATGACCGTTCTTGACCTTCGGCTTCGCGGAGAGCAGCGCGAGCGCGCCGTCCGCCGGAGTCACCCGGGGGCCGGGCAGCAGCGTGTACGCCACGTCGTCCGCCGCCCGGGGCCAGCGCGGCACGTCACCGGGCAACCCCTCCACCCCGTGCCGGGCGCCCGCACTGCGCAACGTCAGCTGCCGGCCGTCCGGCAGCCGCTCCCGCGACGCGTATCCACCCGACGAGTGGGCCAGCCAGCCGTCGAGCAGCGTCACCCGGTCCAGCAGGCCGGCCGGCAGCAGATACGACTCGCCCTGATGGGCCAACAGCAGGTGCAGGGCGGGCGGCACGTGCACATCGATCGAGGACAGGTCGACGGCACCCCCCTCGGCCACCCGGACGCGCAGCAGGCTCTCCCCCGGGCGCAGCACCCCGGACGACGGCGGGCGCAGCAGGCCCACGGCGAACAGCTGCGGGGTCGCGAGCCCTTCGGTCGCGGCCCGGTCCGGATCGGTGGGGCAGACCACGAACAGCTCGACCGGCTCGGCGTTGACCCGGGGCCGGTCGGCGAGCCAGTACAGGCCATGCCGCAGTTTCGCCTTGGCCGCGACCAGGGTGGGGGTGCCACCGACCGGCAGCGGACCGGCCGGGCCGCCGTGTGGATCCCGGTTGTCCTGCGGACGGTCGTCGTCCTGCGCGGCCAGGCCCGATTCCTCCAGCGGTACGGGCAGCGGATCCGTCAACGGATCGGGCCTTGCCGGAGCCGGGGCCGGAGCCGGAGCCGGAGCCGCCGAGGACACGCTGTAGGCGGGATCCACCCGCGGCACGTAGTCGGCACTGCTCGTCGCGGCCAGATCCGTGCGCACCGGCACCGCCGGAGACCGCAGGGGATGCGGCGGGATCACCGGCGCCGGGGCGACCGGAGCGCTCTCGCCGGGAACGGCCGGCATCGGGCTGGCCGGGCCACGGGCCGGGACGGGCTCGGGCCGCAGCGGCGCACCGGACGGCACGGACCGTCCCGGAGCGCCGGCGACCAGCCGCCCCGCCACGCTGTGCCAGGCCGCATTCACGCCGCCGGCCAGGTTCTGCCAGCCCAGCGGCCGGGACCGGCCGTCCACCGCCCGGGCCTGACCGTCCACCACATCGAAGTCGGCGTCCGGTGGCAGCACCCAGACGTCCGCGCGCAGGCTGTCCACCAGGAACCTGCCGTAGCTGCGGAACCCCTCCTCCACCGCCGCGGGGTAGTGCGCCAGCAGCTGCAGATCCTCGCCCGCCCAGCCGGCCGCCCGCAGCATCCGCTGGAACTCGCGGGGACCCAGCACGTGCGGATCGGTGTCCGCGTACAGCACCGCCCACCGGCCGTCCGGCAGGACCGTCAGATCCGTCTGGAACAGGCCGTCGCGATGGGCCAGCGCGGTGTACCTGTCGGTCGCCGCCCGCCACCGGTCCGGTTCGACGTTGATCAGGGACACCCCGTCGGTGGCGAGGGTGAGCATCCGCCCCGCCGGGGAGAGCCGGCCGTCCTCGTCCGGCTCGAACCGCGGCGGGCCGGCCGAGGACGGCGGGTACGCGTGCCACACCCCCGGGCCACCGTCGCGGGTGGTGACACCCAGATCCCGGCAGCCGTCCAGCACCTCGGTCGAGGCGTGCGGGTCCGGCGCCCACACCACCGCACCGGTGGTCTCGGCGAACCCGGACAGGTTCCGGTGCAGCAGTTCCTGCTCGCCGGCGTCGGACGGCCAGGTCAGCCACATCCGCACCTCGGTGCCGTACAGCGGCAGGGACGCCAGCAGCGCCGCGAACCGGCGGCCGTCGGCCACCTCGAAACCACCCGCGTAGTCACCGATCACAAACCCGCCGGAGCGGACCGCCGCACCGATCGTGGTCAGCTCCGGGTGCCCGGCCATCAGAGTCGCCGCCGCGGCCCGGCGGCCCACGAAATCGGCCCGGGTGGCGAGCATCAGGCCACCGGGCACCGGCAGAGCCACCATTCCGGTACGGGCGCGGATCGCACCGCCGTCCGTCTCGTACCACCCCGGCAGGTCGGTCGCCATCGACGGCGGCTGCACCACCGTCCACGGCGCGGGCCGCCCGGTCGAGGCGTCCACGTAGGCGGCGTCGGCTGGCCCGTCGTCACCGGCCGGCGACGGCTCACTGCCGGCCGGGCTGATCAGCACGTCCCGGCCGAGCAGCCCGGCCAGCTCGGTGAAGAGCGGCGTGTGCCGTCCCGCGCCGGCCATCAGGATCCGCACGTCGTCGCCGGCCCCACCGGTCCGCCGGACCAGCTCGGCCAGCCGAACCGCGTCAAGCGGCACACCGGTCCCCCGGGCCGGCCGCACCCCACCGGCCGGGTCGCTCCGCAACTCGAGGTCGAACAGGCCGTCCATCCGCCGGAACGCCCGGCGCGGGCGATCCGCGGCCAGGCTCATCGGCCGGGACGGTGACGGGGACGTGCCACTACTGGTCTGCACATCTCGTTCAACGGATGATCGTGCCCACTCTTCTCAACCGAACGCCACCCGGTTTGAACACCACGGCCGGGGGTTTCGTCGTCGAGGAAAAGAGGAGGGCACCGTGGACCTGGAAATCGGAGCCGTGGCGATCGTCTGCGACCAGCCGATGACGCGGGCCGGACTGGAGCAGTTGGTGCACGGCTGCCCCGGCCTCGTGGTCGGCACGTCGGTGGACACCGTCGAGGATCTGGAGCAGGCGGAACCCCGCGACGACCATCGGGTGGTGATCATCGACCTGCCGTCGTCGCTGCGGCGGCCCGCCATCGAGGTGATCGGCAAGCTCGCCACCATCGGGGCGCCGCTCGTGTCGTCCGCCTGGGATCAGCCGCCCACCCTGACGGCCGCGATCCGGGCCGGGGCACGTGGCGTGATGACCCGCTACACCGAACAGGTCGCGGTCCGGCAGGCGGTACTCACCGTCGCCGGCGGTGGGATCAGCGTCGCCCCCGAGCTGACCGGCCGGTTCCTCACCGAGATGACCAGGCCCGCCGACGTCGACGACAGCGGCCTGGCACCCCGCGAGGTGGAGACGCTGCGCTGGATCGCGCTGGGCTTCACCCACTCACAGATCGCGACCCGGATGGGACTCTCCCAGGCGACGGTCAACACGTACGCGAAACGGATCCGCGCCAAACTGAACGTGAGCAACAAGGCCGAACTGACCCGGGTCGCGATCGAACTCGGTCACCTGGCCCACGGACAGCGCCGGTACGCCGCCCGCTGACCGCTGCCCCGCCGCTCAGGCCGGATTCACCAGTACCGACCACCGCGCCCGGGGCATCTCGCCGACGAGGACCGGCACCGGCCCGCCGGAGGACCGTGACATCCGGGCCGCCGCCAGATCCTTCCCGGACAGCCGCCCGGCGACCACGATGCCCGGCCAGTCCGTGTCGCTCACGTCGGTCATCGCGGCGACCCGGCGGCAGCCGTCCGGCAGTGCGTCGGCGAACAGCGTGTCGCCGAGCACCGCCACCGCGTGCCCGCCCGCCAGCACCTGCCGGATCAGCCGCAACGTGTACTGCTCGCAGCCGGCGACGGCACCGGTCACCGTCAGCACGTCGGGGCAGCGGCCCAGGTCCAGATGCAGACGCTGGTCGTCCCGGTCGCCGAGCGCCACCGGCAGGGTTGCCATCAGCGGCGCCTGCCCCACGGAACGCCAGCCGTAGGGGATCCCCGGCCCGTCACCCGTCACCCCGACCAGCGAGACGGTGATCCGGTTGCCGTCCACCACCAGGTCGGCGCTGAAGTCGGTCGGTGGCACCTGATCCGATTCGGTCTCCGTCATCTCCGCCGCCGACGGCACGGAGGCCGGGCCCGGTGGCGCGGAAGCCGGGCCCGAAGCCGGTGGCACGGAAGCCGGGCCCGAAGCCGGTGGCACGGAAGCCGAGGCCGAAGCCGGTGGCACGGAAGCCGGGGCCGGTGGCAGCGGGCGGGGCGGCGGCGGGGCCACGGGCTTCACCGGCGTACGCGGGGGCGGCTGGACGCCCGGCCGGACGGCTGCGGGCTCGGCGGGGGTACGTGGGGGCGCCGCCGGTTCCGAGGACTGCGCGACGCCGCTCAGGTTGTCCGGGGCGGTCGGGGTGGGTGGCGTCTCGGTCGTGGTGGCGGCCACCGGAACGGAGGAGGCCGGCAAGCCCGGCGACGAGGCCGCCGTTGAGGGGGCTGCTGCCGACGGCGCGAGATCCGGTTTCGGTGCCGCCGGGGCCGGTGTGGCGGGCAGGACCGGCGTGGCGGGCACCGGTGGCACCGGGCGTTGCACCGGGACCTGGACCGTGGAGGGGGCAGCGGCCGTCTCCGGTGGAGGCGGGCTCTTCGGAGTGGCGGGCCAGTCCGTCGCCGCCAGCCGGGTCGGCGGGCCCGGCCGGCTGGCGGTCTCCCGGCCCGCCGCAGACCCGGCCGCCGCAGACCCGACCGGCCCGGGACCGGCCGGCACGGGCCTGGCGGGCCCCGGTGACGGGTCTGCCGGAACCACCGGGATCCGGGTGGGCGGCCGGGCCACCGAAGACGCCGGTACGAGGCCGGGCGGCGGCGGGGCGGCGGGGACCAGGCCGGGCGGCGGTGGCACCCGGCCCGGGATCATCCGCCCGGGGTTCTCCCCCGCGGCACCCGGGACACCGAGGATGGCGGTGGTGGGTTCGGCGGAACCACCGGGCCGGTTGCCGAGGGCGGTGAGCAGCGGCGCCGTCGGCGCCTCGGGTTCCCGCACGGCGGCACCGTGCGGCGGCACCGGCGGCGGGCCAGCCGGCGGCCCGTCCCAGGCGGGCGGTGCGGGCGCCACGGCACGGGCCGAGCCGTGCCGCTTGCCACGTCCCCCTTGCAGGATCATGACGGCGGCGAGCAGCAGGACGAACGCGACTGTCACACCACCGAGAATGATCAGCGGATCGGTCCCCGGTTCCGGCTGCGTGGCGGCGGCCGGAGGCTGCGACGGTACGGGCGGGACCGCCTGGTACGACGGGATGGCACCGGTCCGTACCCCCCGGCCCTCGGCATCCTGGGGCAGCTCCAGGAACCAGCCCGGTTCCAGCACCAGCGGATCGGTCAGCCGACCGCCGTCCGGCTGCACCCGGGCCTTGTTCAGCTCGAAGATCTCGGGATAGCGGTTGCCGTCACCGAGCGTGTTCACCGCGATCTGGTACAGGAACTCCCGCTGACCGCCGACGGGTTCGGCGACCACGTAGTACTTGCCGGTGGCGGCCAGCGCCGGACCGCCCGGCAGAACGAAGGCCACCACGGCCAGCAAAAGCACCAGCAGCGGCACCGGACGGCGGAACGAGTCAGACACTGCAGGTCACCTTCATGGCGGACACCGCGAGGCGGTAGCCGGGCTTCGGCGGGACACCACGGTTGGTGAGCCGGAGGACGAACTCCCCGCCGCGTACGGGAAAAGCACCGGCGGTGTGCCATTGACCGGCATATCGGGCCTGGTCGACGACGAACTCGGCGTACGTCGCACCGTCGCGGCCCTCGGTGACCGCATAGTGCGCGGCGTCGGCACCGGTGTCCGCGGGTGACGCGCCCTTCGGCAGATACAGGTCGACCCGGCACTGGCTGCCCATGGTCGGCCGGAACCACCACTGCACGTACTGGCCCGGATCGTCCTTGCCCGCCTTGCCCGTCATCGGGAACGTCTGGAACTGGCCGCGGCAGCCGTCACCCGCCCAGCCCCCGGTGCTGACGGTGCGCCACTGATCGGTGCGGCCCACCACGTCCAGGCCCTGGGTGGTGGTGTTCGTGCAGCCCCAGCCGGCCACCGCCACGTACTGCTGCGGTGTCGTGGTCTTCTTCTTCGCCGGGCTGATCAGCCCCCAGAAGACGCCGACGACGATGGTCAGCGCGAACACCATCGCGGTGGTGGTGATCAGGGTGGAGAGGCTGACCGTCGCGCGTTCACTGGCCGGCACCGCGCCGGCGTGCTCCACGAAGGCCGCCACGAACTCGGACCGGCGGCGCACCGCCCGCCGGGCCGGCGTCTCCGCCGGCGCAGTGGTCGTCTCTGTCATCAGCCGGTACGACGCAGCGCGCCGCCCCGGTGTTCACCATCCGCGTCAACGGTCCCGTAACGCGTCGAGCATCGAGTTCAGCGACCCGGCCCGTTCCGTGGCGCGCTCGTGGAGCTGATGGGAGGCGTCCCGCAGCGCGGACAGCATCAGCGACTCCAGTTCGCCGGCATCGCAGTCCTCGACCAGCGCGGGGTCGAGGTGCACGGCGAGGAATTCGCCGCCGGCTGTCATCCGGACCGACACGTTGCCGTCGGCGGCGCTCCCGGTCACCTCGGTCCGCATCAGCGTGTTCTGGATGTCGGCCATCTGGTCCTGGAAGATCTGCGACTGCTCCCGCAGTTTGGCGAGCTGTTCCTGACTGAGAGCCACGGCGGTGTTCCCTTCTCGGTACCTCTCCTCACCGTGCCACGCCCGCCGGGGACGGCAGCAGTCCCCGATCAGGGAGGTCAGCAGGTGACGAGGGCGATGCCCAGACGTTGCAGGGCGGCCCGGTCGGCGGCGGTCCCGTCACGGCCGACGATCGCCTCGATCAGGCCCTCCCGGCTGGGGAAGGTGCGTTTCCAGGTGGTGCGCATCATGTTCTCGGCCTCGGCGACCTCGCCGTGCAGGGCCAGGTGCATGGCCTGCAACGCGATCGCCACCGGCAGGTCGAGTTCGGCGTCGGCGCCGACGCCGCGCGACAGCCGGCTGAAGGCGAGCAGCGCGTCCGCCGGGGCGTTCAGTGCCGCGTCGACCAGGTACCGGGCCCGGACAGCCGGATCGGGTTCGTCGAGGTAGCGCACCCCTTCGTCGAGCCATCTACCGCCGTGGTGCGCGAGTGTCTCCAGCGACCAGTGGATCTGCGCCTGTTCCCCGGCGAGCCCGGCCGGGAAGTTCTCGACGGGTGCGGGGACGGCCAGGTCTCCGGCGCGGGCGGCCAGGTCGGCACGGAACGCGGTCTCCGGGTCGACCGTGATCGCCGGAGTCTCCGGCGGTTCGGTGGTGACGGTGGTGTCCGGGGGCCGGCTGGTCAGCGGGGTCACCTCCACCGGCGGCAGAACGGTGGGCAGTGTGCCGGTGACCGGTGCCGGTGAAGTGATGGTGGTCTCCGCGGCCGGGGCACCGGTGGTGGCGTCGGTGGCCTGTTCCGGGGCCGGGCGGCGGCGGTGGGCGGCGTCGCGGACCAGATCGTGCTGGGCGGCGGAGGTGAGGCCGGCGTTCCCGATGCCGATCCGGCCGGCGACGTCGCTGAGGAACGCCTGCCGCAGCGGGTCGGTGGCCTCCAGGTCGCGGGCGCCCGGCAGGTCGTCGAAACGGTCCCCGGCGGTCTCCAGGGCGGCGGCCAGCCGCTGTTCCTGGGCGAGGCGTTCCGGGACGGCGGTGACGATGCCGGTGATCCGGGTCCGGGCCGCGGCCACCGCCCGGTCGGCGCCGCCGGCGGTGAACGTGCCGTCCTCCACCGTCTTCTCGGCCCGGTCCAGGATTTCCTGGATCTCCTGCGCGACCCGCCGCAGTCCACCCCGTTCGGTGGGCGGAATGGTCCGGAGCAGGCCGGCGAACAGGTCGTTCGCCTCTTCGGCCAGGTCGGCGAGAGCCTTCTGGGCGGTACGGCCGGACTGTGCGGTGTCCGGCGGGACGGTCTCGGATTCGACGGTCGTGGCGGGGCGTTCCGCGGCCTCCGTGACGAGCCGGTCGCGGGCCTTATCGGCGGCGTACCCGGCCTGGGCGAGCCGATGGTCCGGATCGGCCCACTGGAACTGCCGGTACGCCTCGTCGAATCCGGCCCGGACCCCGTCGGCGACCTCGTTCGCGCGGGTGTTCACCTCGGCGTCGGCGAGCCCGTCACCGGCGACCCGGTCGCGGAGTTCCCGGGCGGCAGCGGCCGCCTGTCCGGCGCGGATCCGGGCCACTTCCAGGAAGTCCGGGATCTGCTCCTGCAGACCGGTCCGTACCTGCTCGAACGGGTCCACCTCGGACGACCCGGAGACCTTGCGGTAGATCCCCCGGTTGATCTCGTCGGCGGCCGTCTTGGCGAACGCGGCGGCGACCGCCTCGGTGTCGGCGCGGGACAGGCCGGCGGCGGTGGCGTCGGTGCGCAGCTTCTCCAGGGCCGGGGCCAGCCGGTCGGTGTGCACCTGGCGGGTCGCGGTCACCCGCAGGTCGTCGAAGAAACGTTCCAGCTCGGTGTTCCAGCGCTGGGCGGCGGCCTCCCAGTGTTCGGAGCCGACGGTGGCGCCGACCTGGATCGCGTACCGCCACACCTGCCGGTGCAGGTGGCCGAGCTGCGCGACGGTCTGTTCCCGCCACCGGTCCCGGTCGGCGCCGGTGAGCTCGGACGGCCAGCCGGCGTCCTCGGTGACCCGGTCGGTGACTGCCGCGGTGAGGTCCGGGCGGCGGGACGCCACCTCGGCGGCGGTCCGGACCCGGGCGGTGTACTCGGTGAGCAGCGCGCCGGTCACCTGCTCGGCGCGGGCCGTGAAGGCGGCCGGCGCCTCGGTCCGGTCCGCGACGTGCGCGGCCAGGCTCGTACCGAACACGTCGGTGTCCGCCTTCTCCCGCTGCAGCCAGGCGTCCAGGGCGTCCGCCGGCTGGCCCCGGCCGCTCAGGTGCAGCCGGACCGCGTCGGTGCGGAACCTCTCGGCCAGGGCTGCGGTGGTCAGCGCCTCGCGCATGCCGGCGCCACCGGTGGCGAGGAGCCTGTCGAAGTCCCGGGCCGCGCCCACCAGCACCTCGCGGATGCCGGCCGCGAACGTGAGTTGCTGCCGCAGCCACTCGGTGGTGGCGGTGAAGTCCTCCCGGGCCGGCACCCAGCGCGGGTCCTGCTTCTCGTCCCGGTCACGCAGGTCCTGATAGAGGGCACCGTTCGCGAACGTTCCGGGCGGCTGCCCGCCCCAGGTCCGCACGTAGTCGTCGCGCAGCCGTTCCAGGAACCGCACCCGGTACCACTCGGCCTGCGGGATCGGGCTCTCCTGCGGGTCGTCGCCGCGGTCGTGCTGGACGGCCGCCTCGATCCGCTGGAACCAGCGGTTCCCGGCGGCGGCCACAGCGAGTTCGTCGGTGAGCCTCTGCGCCGCGGCACCGAGGGCGTCGGCGTCGGCGTACCTGATCGTGGTGAAGTCGTCGCGCAGCCGGGCGTAGTCGGCGGCGTTCAGCCAGCGACCGCCGAACAGGTCGGCCCGGCGGAACTCCCGCACCACCTGCTCGAAACGTTCCGCGGTGACCGGGTCGACCCGTGGTCCGGCAGTCGGCGGCACTTCGGCCCGGCTGGCGGCACGGTCCAGGCGCGGGCCGGCCTTCGCCACCTGTTCGGCGATCAGGTCGGCGATCAGCTCCCGCTGGGCGGTGCGCTGGTCGAGGGTCTCCCGTACGACGAAGAAGTCCCGCAGCACCCGGTCGGCGATGCTCTGTTCCATCTGCCGCAGGGTGGGCTCGCCGATCCGGTCCGCGAGGCCGGGGTTGGCAGCCTGCCACCGTTGTGTCTCGGTGCGGAACCGGGTGGCCAGGTCCTGGCCGCGGGCCCGCAGGTCGGCGTCGAGGGACAGATAGTCCCGGTAGCCGGTCTCCGCCTCGGTCCGGGCCTCGGCGGCGTCCTCGGTGAGCTGCTCCCGCAGCCGGGTGAGGTCGTCGCGGCGTTGCACGGTGACCTGCTGCCGGTGCAGTGTCACGGTGCCGTCGGGCTGCACCATCTCGGTGTCCACGGTGCCGGACGGGGCGTCCGGGCCGGGTTGCGGCCGGACCGTGGGGGTGGCCGGGGTCTCCGGCACGGCCGGGGTGCCGGGCTGCACGGCCGGTTCCGCTTCGTCGTCGGGGCGCAACCGGGCAAGCCGGCGGGCCAGGTCGTCGTCGAGGTTCGTACCGGCGCCAGGACCGAGCCGGCCCTCGGCCTCGGCCATCCGCCGGACCTCGGGGTCCATCCCGGAGATGTCCGGGCCGGACCCGCCACCGGTTCCGGGGCGGGTCCCCGGACCGGTGAGACCGGACACCGGCACCACCGGGAACGGGTCGGCCGGTGCGGTGTCCTCGGCGGTACGCGAGGGTGTTCCGGTCGGGACGGCGGGATACAGGTCGTCCGTCGTACCGGGCTGCGTGACCGGGCCGGGCCGGGACAGCTGTTCCAGCCGTGCGGAGAAGGCGTCGAGTTCGGGGTCGGACGGCAGGCTGTCGGCCCGGACGGCACCCGCCGGGACGGGTGCCACTTCACGCGGGCCGGTGCTCTTGTCCCCGTTCAGCCGCGTCACCCGGGCCTCAAGGAGGGCCGTCGTGAAATCGTCCAGTGCCTCGGCCAGTCCGGTCCCGTTCCGGCTGCTCAGGGCCGTCGCGAACAGGTCCGCGTGGTCGTCGGCGAGCTGCCGCGGGGCACCGGACCGGCCGGCCTGGTCCCGGGCCCACGCCCGGTAGGCGCCGACGATCTCGTCATCGTGCACCGGGACGTGCGGCATCTCCGGCAGCACCGTGGTCCCGGAGCCGTCCGCCGGACCGACCCGCTGGTAGCCCGCTTCGAACAGCCGAACCTCCCAGGCGCCGATCTCGGCGATCGGCAGCCGGCCCAGTTCGTCCTCGTAGGCGGCGGCCTGCGCCGCGGTGATCGGCGGGGTGTCCGGGCCGACCGCCCGGTAGCCGTGCCGCGGCACCGCACGGGCCAGCTCCCGGATGCGTTCCTCGGCGGTCGGTCCCGGTTTCGGGTTCGCCGCGGCCACCGCCGCGTCCCGCAGGGCGTCCAATTCGGCGTACGCCTGGTCCAGCCGTTGCGGGGTACGCGCGTTCGCGATCACCTGGCGCAGCCGGTCCCGTTCGGCGGGGGCCACACCGGCGTACTCCCGGTCGATCTTGTCCAGGACCGGTGCCGGCTTATCGACCGGTTTCGGGGCGGCCACCACCACCGCCCCGTCCGGCGGTGCCGCGGCCCGCGCCCGGGCCTTCGCGGCTGCCTCGGCATCGATGCGGGCGGCCTCGTCGAGGGTGGCGGCACTGTCGATGCGCTTGCCGAACTCCTCGGCCTGGTGCGTGGTGAGCGACGGGTACCGCTCGGCGACGGGGGTGCGCACCCAGTCGGCGCCGGCCGCCTGCGCCGCTTCCTGCCGGATCGCGGACTGTGCCTCCAGATCCTCCCGGACGGCGAGCCAGCGTGCCCGGAACGTCTCCCGCACCCGGTGCGGCAGCGGCTTGATGACGCTCTCGAAGAGCCGCTGGAAACCCTCGGCCAGGGCCCGGTCGATGGCCTCGGCCCGGGGGTCGGTGGACGGCACGACCGGATACTCGATCGGTACCGCACTGGTGTCGACGGGTGTCCCCCATTCGACGGCGACCGGTTCCCGAGTGCTGACCACGGGATACTGCACGTCCGGCTCGCTGTCGGTGGTGTCCCGGGGAGTCAGGCCGGTGGTGTTCTGCAGGAACCCGCGGACCAGCCAGTCGGTCTCCGCCGGGGTGACCGGGTGCGGCCGGGTCTGCCCGATCGCCTGCCGGAACCTGTCAGCCATCGACTCCAGGGCCGTCCGGTTGGCCTGGTGCGCCGCGTTGACCTCGACCACCCGCTCCAGCAGGTCCCCGCGGACGTCGTCGAGGGCCGGGCCGTCCCCGGCCGCACGCAGTCGCTCCTGCCAGGCGGCCTGTTCCGGCTCGGGCAGCAGGCCGACACCGGTCTCGGGCCGGACGACCGGTGAGCCCGGCGTCTCGGGGACGGCCGGGACGACGAGCGCGTCGTCGCCGGTCACGAACCCGCCGCCGGTGACCGGGTCCGGGCCGTCCACCTCGGTGGCCCGCGGCGGTTCGGTCCACGGCGGGGTGGTCCGCAGCCAGGCCTCGACGTCGAAACGCCCGCCGTCGGCGAACTGGTCGTGATACCGCTGCACGTACGTCTGCTCGAAGTCGTTGAGGAGCCGATCACGGACCGTGGCACCGAGCAGCTCACCCGGCCGGACGGCGTGCTCACCGAGTGTGCCGGCCGCCTCGGTGTCACCGCGGCGCAGCAGCGCGTCCCGGATCGTCTCGATCCGCACCCGCCCGACGATCGCGGCGATCCCCGCCTCCAGGTCGGCCAGTGTCTTCGCCAGGTCACCGTCGGCGTAACCGCGAGCGGCGAATCCGTCCCGGGCCGCGGCGACGTGCTCCATCAACTCCCGCCGGGCCGTCTCGGACACCCGCACGAACGAGTCCGTCGGGTCCAGGCCCCGCGACAGTGCCTCGGCCACCCCGTCGGCGGCCCGTGCACCGATCGCCGGCAGCGCCGCCCCGGTCAGTTCGGCGGCGCGTGCGGCGAAGGCGGCCCGCGCCGGGATCCGGTCGACCAGGCCGGTCACGTCGATGCGTACCCGTTTGAGCCACGACCCGGTCAGCTCCGGCGGAACCGCCACGGTGAACGGGTTCGCATGCCGGTTCACCAGCGATTCGGCTTCCAGGCGGACCGACCGGGCCATCGCGGCCAGCTGCTTCTCGTCCAGCACGGACATCGACCGGGGCAGCAGCTCCGCAGTGGTGGCCCGGTTGACGTAGTCGAGGATCTCCTGGGTCTCGTCGAGATAGTCCAGCCGCACCCCGATGGCGTCGCCGTGCACGTCGAAGCTCCGGTCGGCGCGGGCCGTCAACCCCGCCGGATCGGCGATCGCGTGATGCATGCGGGACGGACGCCACCAACCCAGATACCTGTCGTACGCGGCGGCGACCGCTTCCGCCCGGGACTGCTGGACCCGTTCGGCGTCGGCGAACGGGTCCCGCCCGGCGAGCTTCTCGTCGAACCGTGCACCGACCCGGTCCGCGGCCCGGGCGGCGCCCAGGTGCATGGTCCGGTAGACGTCCAGGAGCCGGATGTGGTCCCGCAGGGCGTTCTCGGCGTACGACCAGTTCCGCGACTGGTGGTGGACGTCGAGCCGCTGCAGGGCGTCCCGGGACCAGTGCCGCAGCGCCTCGTTGTGCACCGCGGTCAGCCCCGGGTCGGCCTCCTGCCAGCGGACGAAGGTGTCCTCGGCGACCCGGTCGATCTCCGCGGCGCCCACGGTGCGGCGCAGATCCTCGGTGAGGTCGGCGCGCAGTTCGTCGTACCGCTGCCGCCAGGCCGCCCGTTCCGCGGCGGTGGGTGGGCGCACCTCGCTGAACGCGCCGGACAGTGCCGTACCGAAGGCCCGGCCCACGGTGTCGGTGAACGTGGTGAACTGCTCGGCGATCCGCGTCTCGGGCAGCCGGCCGGTGCCGGGTGTGTGGTGCAGGACCCGCACGAAGTCGGTCTCCACCCGGGGCACCAGTTCGTCGATGGCCCGGGCGTTACCGAACCGGGCGCCGAGATCACGGATCAGGCCGGCCCGGACAGTCTGCCATTCGCCGTGCCGCACCGGATCGTCGAACCGCAGGCCGGACGGGTTGCGCAACGCCTCGAACCGGGCGTGGAGGTCCTCGGCGGCGGCCTGGCGCGAGGTGCCGGCCGGCGCGGTCTGCTCCGCCGGCGGCGGCACCACCGGGTCGGTCTGCGGCGCGGGCACAACAGGATCGGTCTGCGGCGCGGGCACAACGGGATCGGTCTGTGGCGCGGGTGCGGCCGGGTCGGTCTGCGGTTTCGGCTTCGGGCCGCGCAGCGCGTCGAAACGGGCCTGGAGATCGACGACCGGGATCGTCGGTGACGTCTCGGACCGTACCGGCGCAGGGGTGTTGCCCCTCAGCTCCTGGAAGCGCCGGACCAGGGCGTCAGCGTCGGCCTGACGCGGCTTCCCGACACCCGGCACGGCCTCCGGTTCCGCGTTGCGCAGCGCCTGGAAACGACGGACCAGGGCATCAGAGTCGGCCTGACTCGGCTTCCCACCACCCGGCACGACCGGCGGAGGCGCCTCGATCTCCGGCTCCTCGTTACGCAGCGCCTGGAAGCGCCGGACCAGGGCGTCCGAGTCCGCCTGACTCGGCTTCCCGCCACCGCCCGGCGTGACCGGTTTCGTGTCGGCGGGTGGCGGCACGATCTCCCGGGACGGCGGAATCGGCGGTGGCACGGTGTCGTCGGGGCGCGCGACCGGCTCGGGAACGTCGGCGGGGCGCGCGACCGGCTCCGGGACGTCGGCGGGTCGCGGCGGGGGCGGAACCGGGCGGGTGGCGGCCTGGGCGGCCCGTTCGGCTTCCCGGGCGGCGAACTGCGCGGCGGCCACCGCACGTTCCCGTTCCCGCAGGGCCAGGTCCAATTGGGTACGGGCCCGCTGCGCCTGCCCGTCCGCCTGCCGCAACGCGCTGTTCGTCGCCGGTTCGGTGACGTCCAGGATCGCCCGTTCCCGCTGGAGTACCGCGGTGCGCTCGAAGTGGGCCAGGCTCGCGTCCCTGATCTGCGGGCCCTGCCGCTGCCACATCGGCAGGTCGTTCCACGTGCGGTGTACCCGGCCGTACGCCTCGACCCAGTCGGCGACCGCGTCGTCGGCGGCCCGCTGACCGACCGTCTGCACCCATTCCGGGTCGTGCGGCTGTGGTGTGGGTGTGCGGCCGAGCCGGGCGATCGCCGTCTCCAGGTCGTCCATCAGGGACAGGACGGAGCGCCCGTCGGTGACCGGGGGTCCGGTCTCCGGGCTGCGCAGGGCGGGGGCGAGCCCCTGGTTCTGGAGTCGCTGGTACATCGCGGCCCGCGCCGGGTCGGCTGCCGGTTCGAAGGAGCTGAGGCCCTGTTCCCGCCAGGTGCGCAGGCGGGCCAGTTCGACGTGCGCGGCGGCGTACCCGCCGGGATCGGCGTCCCGCACGGCCGGGTCGGTGAACTGCGTGGTCAACTGCTTCTCGGCGGCGATGATCGCCTGGTCGACCGCGGTGACGGCACCGGCGATGGCCGCCCGCTCACGGACGATCAGTTCGAGCTGCTCGGTGGCCCGGATCACCCGGGCGTCACCGGAGATCTGCGCGGCCGTGATCTTGACGTGCATTTCCTGAAGCTCGTCGACCCGCGCCGGGATGCTCTCGAACGGTTGCAGGCCCGCCCCGGTACGCGGCCCGACGTCGCCCAGGTTCTGCCGCCGCAGCGCGTCCTGCAGTGCGGCCTGCTGCACCGCCGTCCGGTCCACCAGGTCCTGGATCCGCGCCGAGATCCGGGCCTTGTCCAGGTAGTCGGCACGCATCGCGTCCAGGTCGACGGTCCGGGGCGCGGACGGCGGGGCGAGCCGGCGCAGCGCCTCGTGCGCGCCCATGGTGCCGATGCCGGGTTCCAGGTCACCCCGGTCGTACCGGAGCTGCCACTCACCGTCGAGCTGTCCGCGGGCCACCGCCCAGTCCGGGCCGTCCTGGTGGCGCAACCACGAGTGGGCGCGGTCGAGTTCCTCGTTGCCGAGGTCGCGCAGCCGCTGCTGGATCGCCGTCGCCTCCGGGGCGCCGCCGAGGAATCGCCGGAAGTCGCCGGCCACCGACTGGCCGCTGCGGGCGGGTGTGGCGGGTCCCCCGGCGAAGCCGCCGCCCTCGCTGCCGGGACGGATGCCGTCACCGAGGGTCTGGCGCAGATCCGCCTCGTACTTGTTCATGGCGTTCCAGGCCATGTCCCGCAGTTCGGCCTCGGGGTCGCGGGGCCGGGAGATCGCGTCGAGAGGGTCGTCGCCTTCCTTGCCGCCGCCCGGTTTCACGTCCGGCCGGTCCACCCGGCCGAGGCCCTCGACCTGGCCGGCGATCCCGTCGCGCTGCTCGCCGCGGATCTTCTCGATCATCCGTTCCAGGCCGGACATCGGGCTGTCGAGCTGCTGCGACGGCATCCGCAGGGAACGCCCGGCGCCGGCCGCGTTCTCGGTCATCCACTGCTGCACGTCGGCCCGGGTCGGCGCGGGCGGCGGGTCGAGCCGGGCGGTCTCGTAACTCGGCAGTTCGTCGCCGTCGCGGGCCTGCTGGTAGGTGGGCGGGTCGTCGTTGCGGGGCCCCGGCCGGGACACCGGCACGTCGTCGGTGACGCGCAGTTCGTACGCCGGGCTCTTGTCGCCTGCCGGGCGTCCGCCGCCGGGCATGACCGGGTCGCCCTTGGTCCCGCCCGGCAGACCACCCGGAGGATCGACAAAACCTTTGCCCGGTACGCCGCCGCGCACGTCGACACCCGGGAAGAGATCGGTCTTCTCGCCGCGCAGCAGCCCGGACAGCCGGGTCGGGTCGATCGACGGCATCTCCGGCCGCACGTGGAACACCTGGATGCCGGGCCCACCGGGGGCGCCGGGTGGCCGGCCGGTGCCCGGCGTGACCGGGTCGGGAGTGACAGCCGGTTTCGGGAACAGATCGTCGAGGGTGTTCCGGGCCGCGGCCTCCGCCGCCGCGTCGGGCCGGCCGCGCAGCCAGGCGGCCACGTCCGGCCGGGCGGCGGTGCCGTAGGTCTGCCGGAACTCGGTGAGCACGTCCTGTTTGAAGCGGTTCAGATAGAGGTCGCGGGTGCCCTGGCCGAAGGTGGCGCGCTGCCCGCCCACCTCGGCCGCGATCATCCGGTCGGCACGGATGTCGGCGGTGAACAGGGCGGCGTCGTCGACGACCCGGCCACGGACACCGGCGACGATGTCGTCGGTCTGGCGCCGCAGATCAGCAAGCGCACCCGCCACCAGGTCGGGGTCGAAATTGTCCCGGCGCATGTTCTTGACCGCCGCCTCGCCCGCCTTGACCAGGTCGGCGGTGGCGTCGGCGGTGACCCGGCCGGCCGAGCCGGTGACGGTCAGGTCCCGGTTCAGTGCGGCACGCTCACCCGCCGCCACCTCGGTCTTGATCTGGGCCTGGGCCTTCTCCAGCAGGTTCGCGGCATGGGTGCCGAACCGGGCCTGCTGCGGCGCCTGGTAGGCCATCCGGCCCAGTTCACCGCGGACGAAGACGGAGGCCTCCGGGCGCATGTTGTGGGCGAAACTACCGGACCGGCTCTCCACCATCTGGTAGGCCCGGCGGACGGCGGCCCCGGCTTCGGCCGCCTCGTCGGTGCCCGCTCGGACGCCGCCGCGCACCAGACTCGTGTAGTGGTCGAGCCCGATCTGCCGGGCGCCGAACCTGGCATGGTTGTGCTGGGTCTGTTCCAGCCAGTTCAGCCGGATGTCGATCAGGTTGTCCCGGTGCCGCAGCCAGGTCGCCGCCTGCTTGTTCAACAGGTCGGCGCTCGCGTCACCGGACCGGAACAGCGACTTGCTGCCCGCCGCCGACACGTACGCGTCCCGGGCCGCGCCTTTCAGTTCGGCACGCAGTGCGGCCACCCGGCTCGGGTCCGCGGCCACACCCTTGGGCCGTGCCGCGACCACCTCGTCGAACCGGGCGACCGCACGGGCGGCGGCCGCATCGGCGCCGCGCTGCACCTCCAGATACCTGCCGAACCGGTTCTCCAGGCTGCGCAGGTCCCCGGCGAAGGCGTCCCACTTGACGTCCTTCCCGGTGGAGCCCTTGAGTAGTTTGTTCGCGTCCTTGGTGAACTCGTCGGCGGCACGGGCCACGTTCGGCAGCGGTTTCCCGGTCACCGGGTCGATGTGGGTGGCGCCGAACTCGTCGCGCAGCCGGGTCGCGGACGCGGAGATCTTCGCCGCGCCGACCTCCTGCCGGACCTCCAGTTTCATCCGGCCGGTCAGGTGCTCGTAGGTCCGGCCCCACGCGGCGCGCTCCGCGCTGGTCGGCGGGCGGCCGTTGGTGAACGCGTCGTCCATCCGCTCGGTGA
>DATMVU010000550.1:0-19506 GCA_035562875.1 Actinoplanes sp.
GGCCGGGTTCGACCAGGGCCAGCACCCGTTCGGCGACCGGCCAGGCGATGTCGCCGCCGGCCCGCCAGTCACCGGCCAGGATCACGTCGTAGCTGGAGCGGCGCAACCCGGCGTCCCCGGCCAGGCCGCGTGGAGCGGCGAAGGCCCGCATCCGGGGCACCCGGGGGCGCACCGCCGGTTCCAGGCCGTCGGCGACCAGCCGGTGCCAGGACTGGAAGGCCGAAAGGTAGGCGTGCCGGGCCGGGCTCATCCAGCCGGGACCGATCTCCGCACCGGTCAGGGACCCGGCGGTGAGCCGGATCAGGGCGAGCGGTTCGCTGCCGAGGTGGTGCACGGCCGGGCGGCCGAAGACGGCGCGGGCCCGTTCCACGTACTCCGCGTCGGCGCCCTTACGGACCGGGTCCAGGTAGCCGAGCCGGTCCAGGGCGTCCTGGCGGCGGATCATCAGGGACGAGAGGTTGTACGACCGGAACTCGGTGAAGCCCGGCCGGGTGATCACCAGGTCCTCGGTGACCCGGATGGCCGCGGAGGTGGTGGCGACCAGATCCGGGTCGTCGAGCAGTGGGGTGACCTGCCGTTGCAGGCGCAGCGGGTGGGACCAGTCGTCGGAGTCCTGGAAGGTGACGAACTCGCCGCTGGAGATGTCCAGGCCGGCGTTGCGGGCCCGGTAGGTGCCGCTGTTCGCCGGGATCCGGATGATCCGCACCCGCGGGTCGAGGGCGGCCGCCCGGGCCAGTACCTCCTCGTAGCCGCCGCCCGATCCGTCGTCGACGACCAGGATCTCGTGGTTGGTCCAGCTCTGCGCGACAAGGGAACGGACCGCGGTGATCAGTTCCGGACCGGGCCGGTACGTGGTGACGATCGTGCTGATCCGGTGTGCGGAACCGTGCCGGGGGACCGGGCGGGAACCGATCCGGTCGAAGCCGGTGGCGGCCTCGATGGTGAAGACCGGCCCCGGTTCCGGGAACAGGGCGGTGAACCGGTCCGCCCACTCCTCCTGGGTGGACAGGTCGACACCGAGCGCGGCCCGGACCGGTGCGGGCACGTCCGGGTAGTCGGCGAGCAGCCGGGCGGCCCGGACCAGGTCCCCGGCGGCGAACGCGATCTGCACGTGCAGCCCCTGATGCGCGGGATGCACCCCGGCCGGGCCGAAGGTGCGCACCAGCGAGTCCAGCAGCACCAGCCCCTCGGCCCGGTCGCCGGGGTACAGGTCCTGGAGGCAGATCACCCGGGCGAGTTCACCGAGCGCGAACGGGTCGGAGTCCGGGAAGAGACGGCCCTCGCGGGCGGCGGCGACCAGTTCGTCGGCGGGCCGGCGGGCCGCCGCCCAGGCGAGCAGCGCCCGGGTGGACGCCGAGCGGGTGTGCAGGGCCGCCGCGGCCGGGCCGGTGGGCGCCACGGCGGTCAGGTTCCGCCAATGACGTTCCAGCAGCTCGGTGCCGTACGCGTCCGGTGTGCTGTGCTGCCTGCGCAAGGACCCCCCTCAACTGTCGTCCGGATCAACGCGCCGAGGGTGGGGTGCGTGACGCGGGGGGTTCGATGTTCGTTGAGACGACCATGACCGCGACTGTGCACGACGTGGCGATCCTCTCGGACTTCCGCTATCCGGGTGGCACCTCCGCCAGCATCGCCGCGGAGGTGCGTGCCCAGGCCCGGGCCGGTCTCAGCACGGTGCTGGTACACGTCCGGTCACCGCATCTGAAGGCGAAGCGCCCGTTCCACCCGTTGCTCACCGAGCTGATCCGGGACGGCTCGGCGACGCTGGCGGCCGAGGGTGAGGAGGTGACCGCCCGGCTGCTGGTGGTCCGCCAGCCGCGGATCTTCACCGAGGACCCGGCCGTACCGCCGCGGGTCCGGTCCGGTCGTGCCGTGATGGTGCTGAACCAGGCGCCCGGCGATGCCGGTGATCCGGCCCGCTACTACGGGTACGCCGAGGTCCGGGAGCGGGTCGAGGGCCTGTTCGGGGCCGGGATCGAATGGGCGCCGATCAGCCCGCAGGTGCGCGCCGAGGTGCTGCGCGCGGATCCGGCGGCGGTGCTCACACCGGTTGACTGGCACGAGATCATCGACGGCGCCGAGTGGTGGCAGGCGCCGGCCACCGAGGCGGGGAAGGTCCCGGTGCTCGGGCGGCACGGCCGGCCGGACCCGGTGAAGTGGCCGCGGACCCGGGCGGAGCTGCTGCAGGCCTACCCGGACTCGCCGGACGTGCGGGTGCGGATCCTCGGCGGCGGCGACCTGGCCGTCGAACGGGTCGGCCGCAGACCGGCCAACTGGGAGCTCCTCGAATTCGGCACCGTCGAACCGGCGGAGTTCCTGCACGGTCTCGACTTCTTCGTCTACTTCCACGACCCGGACCTGATCGAGGCGTTCGGCCGGACCGTGATGGAGGCGCTGGCCGCCGGCGTCCCGGTGATCGTCGGCGAGCACTTCCGGCCGATCTTCGGCGACGCCGCCCTCTACACCACACCGGCGGGCGTGCTTCCGCTGGTCCGTGAGCTGTGGGCGGATCGGGAACGGTACCGGCAGATCGCCCTGCACGGGCGGGAGTTCGTCGAGACCCGGTACGGCTACCCGTCGCACCTGGCCCGGCTCGCCGATCGGGGGATCCGTCCCGGGGCCCCGCGCCCGCCCGCGCTGACCGCCGCCCGCCCCGCCCCACCCCGGTCGGTGCTGCTGGTCAGCGACAACGGCGTCGGTCTGGGGCACCTGTCCCGGCTGATGGCGATCGGCCGGCGCATGCCCGCTGACACCCCGGTGGTGGTGGCCACCCAGTCACACGGGGCGATGGTCGCGCACCGGGAGGGGTTCCTCACCGAGTACATCCCGTCCCGCAGCGTCCTCGGCCTGCCCCGGCAGTCCTGGACCGAGTTGCTGCGCAGCCGGCTGGAGCACCTGATCGACCTGCACCGCCCGGCCGTGGTCGCGGTGGACAGCGTCCCGCACGACGGCATCGTGGCGGCCACCGCGAGCCGGCCCGACGTGACCTGGGTGTGGGTGCGCCGGCCGATGTGGCGGCGGGACACCGGAACCGAGTGGATCGAGCGGCGGTCCGCCTTCGATCACATCCTGGAGCCGGGGGAGTTCGCCGAACCGGCCGACGAGGGGGCCACCGTCACCGACCGGGACGGGGTGCGCCTGGTCGGCCCGATCACCTATCTGGACCCGGCCGACCTGGTCGAACCGGACGAGGCCCGGGCCGCCCTGGAGTTGGTGCCGGACCGGCCCGCCGCGCTGCTCCAGCTCGGGGCCGGGAACATCAACGACATCTCCTCACCGGTCGCCCGGATCGCCCGGCACCTGCGTACCGCCGGGTTCCAGGTGGTGCTCGCCGAGTCGGCGATCGCCACCGAGCCGATGCCGCAGCCGGACGGCACGCACCTGGTCCGGGTCTACCCGATCAGTCGGTACCTGCGCGGTTTCGACCTGGTGGTGAGCGCGGCGGGTTACAACTCGTTCCATGAGCTGATCGCCTTCGGCATCCCGTCGGTGTTCCTGCCGAACCGGGAGACCGCCCTGGACGATCAGGTCTGCCGGGCCCGGTTCGCGGCGGCCGCCGGTGCGGCGCTGATCGTCGAGGACCCGGACGGTGAGGACCTGGACCGGGTGCTGGCCCGGGCGGTCCGGAAGGACGTCCGGGACGCCCTACGGCACCGGTGCGCGGAGGTGGCCCGCCGTAACGGGGCCGCTGATGCCGCGGACTGGCTGGCCGATCTCACCGTGGAGAGGCTTTGATGTCCGACGAGGACGAGATGCAGTCGCTGGTGGTCCGGCTGCGCACCATCGAGCAGGAGCGGGACGCCTGGCGGGCCCGCTGCGACGGCCTGGCCGGGGAACGCGATCAGGAGCGGGAGGCGGTTCGGCGGTTGCGCCGCAGCGGCTCCTACCGGCTCGGCCGTGGCCTGGTGACGCTGGCCCGGGACCCGATCCGGCTGATGAGCCGGGCCCGCCGGCAGGTGCCGCCCCGCCGGGCGACCGGGAAACGCCCGCTGCCGGCCCGCCTGTACGTGGCGATCGGCCTGGAGCTGCCGGTGCTGCGCGAGTTCGTCCAGACGGTCCGCAGACTGGTGCTGGTGGTGCCGGACCACCGGGCCGTGGTGCTCACCGACAATCCGGAGTTCTCCCTGCTCCGCAAGGCCGGGCTGATCCTGGAGTACCTGCCGGACCGGCAGACCTGGGAACGGCACCGGCCGGAGCATCCGTGGGACGTGGTGCTGTCCGAGCGGTTGTCCCGGCTCTACGCCGAGCACGGTGCGACCCGGGTGACCTTCGTCGACCCGGAGAAGCCGCCGACGCTGCCGGAGATGCTGGACACAACCCCGCCGGTGCGGGAGTCGTTGCAGCAGTCATGACGGCCCAAACAACGATTTTTCCGGACTTATCCGTGGGAAAGGAGGAGTCGCCTCCGCGGCTGTGGGGACACCTCGCCCGCCGCTGCGTCCTCGTCCCGATCGTGGTGCTGACCCCGCTGCTGGCCGTCGCCCCCACCCGCGACCACCGGTTCAACGTCTACTGGCACGGCGGGATGTTCCGTGACGACCCGGCCGCCATCGTCTCGCACACCATCGCCAGCGGCGACGCCTACCTGCGGCTCGGCAACTTCCGGCCACTCGGCCGGATGCTGGAGAAGAGCCTCGACCTGCTCGCCTTCACCGGCATGCAACAGCTCGGCCTGCCCGCCTCGGTCATGCTCCGGGCCGTCTCGATCCTGGCCGCCGTCGCCCTCACCCTCGCCGCGGTGCTGCTCGCCGAGAGTGTGCTGCAACGGTGCCGGCTGATCGGCTCCACCCCGACGACGGTGGCGCTGCTGCTGCCGTACGCGATCGGCGCCGGATTCGTCGCGGCCGGCCAGGACAGCACCACAGTCCTCTTCGGCGGCCTCTACTTCGGCACCGCCGCCCTCGTCCTCACGGTCGCCGCGACCGCCTGCCGGCTGGCCCGGTTCCGCTGGTGGCACGGAGTGCTCGCGGTGACCGCCGGTGCCGCCCTGGCGGTCTTCAACGAACCCGCCTACTTCGCCGTCCCGATCACCACCGCCGCGGTCCTGCTGCGCGGCCGTCTCGTCCTCGGCCAGGACACCCGGGAGCTGCTCGGCTCGGCCGGAATCCGGTTCGCCGCCCTGCTCTGGGCCGGGTTCCTGCCGGTCTTCGGCACCGTCCGCTGGATCATCCGCGGCTACTGCGCGGGCGGCGGCTGCTACCAGGGTTCCGACCTGATCGTGGACGCCCGGACGATTCTGCTGCTGCCGGTCCGGATGACCGCCTGGCTGCCCCCGCTGCAGTGGCAGGCGGCCACCACCGGAGCCGGCCGGATGTGGCTGTGGGGACTCGTGCCGGCCGCCGCACTGCTGCTGCTGACGGGACTGGCCGTACGTACCGGCAGATCGCTGTCGGCAGCCCCGCGCCCCGCAGACCGGGAGCTGACCGCCCTCACCGCCCTCGCCGTCGTGATCCTCGCCTGCGGCGCCCTGCTCGCCACCCTGAGTGTCGCGGTCCGCTCCGCGATGACCGGCCGGGAACTGTGGGAACAGGGCTGGCGCGACTCGGCCCTGACCGTCCCCGGCGGCATGCTGCTGGCCGTCGCCGGGCTGTCCCTCGCCGGCCGCCGGCTGACCACCGGCATCCTCGCCGGCCGCTGGCCGGCCACCGGCATCCTGGTCGTCGCGGTGCTCTGCGGAACCGTCTCGGCCACCGCCAACCGGGCCTACGCCGACACGGCCGCCACCGTCCGGGCCGCCCAGCTCGACAACCGGATCGCCGCGGCGATGGGCTCGTTCGAACCCGGCCCGGCCGGTGACAGCCGCCGCTGCGCCCTGCTCGCCGAGGCCCTGGCGGCGAACGCGGCGAAACCGTTCCTGCAGGACCGGTACGCCGACTCCCTCGATACGGCGTCCCGGGCGCTGGCCGGAGTGCCGTTCTGCGACGGGACCGCCCGATGATCTCCGTGGTGGCGCCGATCTACAACGAGGGCCCCGGCGTGGACCGGTTCGTGGCCCGGCTGTCCGAAGTACTCGGCGACGCCCAGATCGACTTCGAACTGGTCCTCGTCGACGACGGCTCGGCCGACGACTCCTGGCAGCGGATCACCCGGCAGGCCCTGATCGACCCTCGGGTCCGCGGCCTGCGGTTGTCCCGCAACTTCGGCAAGGAGGCAGCCCTGCTGGCCGGCCTGGAACACGCCACCGGCGAGGCCGTCGTGGTGATCGACTCCGACCTGCAGCATCCGCCGTCGGCGATCCCGGCGATGGTGCGCCGCTGGCAGGAAGGCGCCCAGGTGGTCGAGGCGGTGAAACGCAACCGGGCCGGCCAGTCCCTCGGCAACCGGCTGTCGGCGAAACTGTTCAACCGCACCTTCACCCGGCTCACCCGGGTCGACCTGGTCGACGCCACCGACTTCCGGCTCCTGGCCCGGCCCGCCGTGGACGCCCTCCGCCGGATGCCCGAACACTCCACGTTCTTCCGCGGCACCAGCAGCTGGATAGGTTTCACCAGAGCCACCGTCGAAGTCGACATCGACCACCGGGAAGGCGGTGCGTCCCGCTGGACCGCCCGCGGCCTGGCCCGCCTCGCCGTCAACGGCCTGACCTCGTTCACCTCCGCACCCCTGCACCTGGTCACCCTCGCCGGCCTCGGATTCGCGGTGTTCTCGGTGATCCTCGGTGTACAGACCCTGATCCGCTGGATCGGCGGCGGCTCGGTGGCCGGCTTCACCACCGTCATCCTGCTGCTGCTGGTGACCGGCACATTCGTCCTGATCGGGCTCGGCGTCATCGGTGAATACCTGGCCCGCATCCACGAGGAGGTCCGCGGCCGCCCTCGTTACCTGATCCAGGAACGTGCCGGAACCGACATCCCGGACCACTGGGTGGTCGAACAACGTGCCGAACGTTGACCAGCTGCCACGACTGGCCCGCTACGGCGTCAGCGGCATCCTGAGCGCCATCACCCACCTCACCGTCGGGCTGGCCGCCACCATGCTCGGTGCCGCGCCGGTGCCCGCCTCCACCGTCGGCTTCGTCGCCAGCATCGCGGTGTCCTACCTGCTCCAGCGCGCGTGGGTGTTCCGCTCGGCGGCCGGGCACACCGTCACCGTCGCCCGCTTCCTCACCGTCACCGCCGCCGCCTTCACCCTCAACACGGCAGTGCTCTGGGCCGGCGCCACACTGCTCGGCGCACCGTTCGTGGTGGCCCAGGCGGTTGCGATCCTGCTGATCCCCGGCCTGAACTATGCGATCAACTCGCGGTGGACCTTTGCGTAAATTCCCATCATTCGGTACGGACGACAAACGCCCTGTCCCGTCCCGCGAGGCGATCCCCACTCCGGGCATCCCCGCGACCGCCGGGCCGAATGCGGTGGTCCAGCCCACCAGCTGAGCCTGTTCGCCACGTCTTGATCGGGTCATGGCGTGACCGGGTGTCACGGCGTCACTGTGGGGGTTGGGCGGGGAGGGGCATGCATGAGCCGCCGGCAGGGGGCGGTCGGGAGGGGACGCCCGCAGTGGCCGGCAATAGGCACGGGACCCCGCCTGCCCGTACCGGAAGAAGGTTCTTTAAAGGCGGTGGGCCTCGCGGACCGTGGTGACGCCGCGGGTGTCGAAGAAGCGTTTGGCGATGCGGGCCAGGTGGTCGGGGTCGTAACCACGGTGGTTCTGCACGAGGATGACCAGGTCGGCGGAGGCGGCGGCGCCTTCCAGGTCGTCGGTGCGGGAGACGGGGACGCCGTCGAGTTCCCAGGTCGTCACGTGCGGGTCGTGGTAGGCGACGGTGGCGCCGAGGGCGGCCAGCTGGCGGGCCAGTGGGGCGGCGGGGGATTCGCGCTGGTCGGCGATGTCCGCCTTGTAGGTGATGCCGAGCAGCAGGATGGTGGCGCCGCGGACGGCCTGGCCGTCGGTGTTGAGGAGGTTCTGGGCGCGCCGGGCCACGTACGCCGGCATCGTGGTGTTGATCTCCTGGGCCAGTTCGACGAAGCGGAACGGGTAGCCGAGTTTGGTGCGCACGTTGTGGGACAGGTAGTTCGGGTCGATCGGGATGCAGTGGCCGCCGACTCCGGGCCCGGGGTAGAACGCCTGGAAGCCGAAGGGTTTGGTGGAGGCCGCGTGGATCACGTCCCACAGGTCGATGTCGAGTTCGTGGCAGAACCGGGCCATCTCGTTGACCAGTGCGATGTTGACGTGCCGGTAGGTGTTCTCGAGGAGTTTCGCGGTCTCCGCCTCCCGGGTGGACCGGGTGCGCACGACCGTCTCGACGAACCGGCCGTAGAACTCTTCGGCGGTGTCGGTGCAGGCAGGGGTGTAGCCGCCGACCACCTTGGGGGTGTTGTGCGCGCCGTACACCGGGTTGCCGGGGTCGATGCGCTCCGGGGAGAACGCCAGGTGGAAGTCGATGCCCGCGGTCAGCCCGGACAGCTTTTCGAGCAGTGGCCGGACCTCCTCGTCGGTGGTTCCGGGGTAGGTCGTCGACTCCAGGACGACGAGCATTCCGGGGCGCAGATTGCGGCCGATCGCCGCGGTGGCGCCGAGGACCGCCCGTAGGTCGGGGCCGTCGCCGTCGGACAGTGGGGTGGGTACGCAGATGACAGCGGTCCGGGCCTGCCCGATCAGGGTTTCGTCGGTGCTCGTGGTGAAGCCGCCGGCCAGCATCTCGGTCACGTCCGCGCCGGTCAGATCGTCGACGTGGGAGTGGCCGGCGGCGAGCGCCCGCACCACGTCCGGGTCGATGTCGAAGCCGAGGACCGACATGCCGGCCCGGGTCGCCTGCTGCGCGAGGGGCAGCCCGACGTATCCGAGTCCCAGGATGACTGCGTCGTAGCTCAAGGTGGCCTCCTTCATCCCGAAATATCGGGCAGGTTCAGTGAGATGTCGGGTGACCTGACCGGCTGTCGCGGCGCGATGGCCAGCTGACCGCGTTGCTGCAGTTCGAACGGGGAGATGAACGGCAGATAGGCCGGCAGGAATTCGGCGACCAGCGCCTCCTGGTCGGCGACTGCGGTGCCGTGCGCGTCCACGTCGTTGAGGCAGAACGCGTCCACGTTGCGGCCGCGCAGCAGCCGGGCCAGCCGCAGGGGCGTGGCGGGCTGGGCCAGGTCGGTGTAGAGGTAGCGGATCTTTCCGGGGGCGGCTTTCCCGGTCAGGTACGCGTAGTACTGCTGCAGTGACGACAGCAGTGAGATGTCGTCCGGGTGCCGGAACTGGTGCCCGGCGGTTGCCGCCACCTGGTCGGCGAACCGTTCCTCGATCTCGGCGATGACGCTGCGCCGGGACGGGTGCGGGGTGTGCATCATCTTGCGGGTGAGCATCCGGCCGAAGGTCTCCTGGATCAGCCGCCGGTTGTTCTTGGCGGCCGAGTCGGCGGGCCGGTCGGCGGGGCTGCGGGGCGCGGTGTCGACCCGTGCCGCGGAGGCGAAGAACTTGGTCAGCCCGCCGGGGGTGAAGAACTGGCCGGGCAGGACCGGACGGCCGAGGATCACGTCGTCGTTGAGGTAGAGGAAGTGCTCGGCGAGTCCCGGGATCCGGTGCAGCCGGGATTCGATGGCCTGCGAGTTGAACGTCGGCAGGGTGCCGGTGTCGCCGAAGATCTCCCGGTGCGACACCACTGTCAGCCTCGGGTGGGCCCGGTTCAGCCAGTCCGGCACCTGGTCGTCGGTGACCAGGAAGACCCGGCGCACCCAGGGGGCGAAGCAGTGCAGGGCGCGCAGTGAGTAGCGCAGTTCGTCGCGGCTGGCCCAGCGGGAGTCGTTGGCGGCCTGCGTGCTGACGTCGCCGACCCAGGTGTTCTCGCCCAGGGCCTGTGCCTTGCGCCGCTGCCAGTCCGGGTCGGCCCCGTCCACCCAGGTGTAGACCACGTCGATGGCGAAGTCGATGCGGTCCGGGTCGACCGAGGTGAAGACGCGGCGGGTGCGGTACGTGGTGACGTCGTCGGGGGAGCAGAACGGCCCGAAGACCGGTTCGGTGGCGATGGTGACCGGTTCGGTGACCGGGATCGAGTCGGTGACCGGGTTGTGCCGCGGCGCCACCAGCCGGTCGCCCCGCTGCTGCCAGAATTCGACCTCGCAGGCCAGGTCGTGGCCGAGGACCAGGCTGCCGCCGGGGTCGGTGACCGGCCAGCAGACCGAGATCGTCCCGGTGTCCCGGCGCCGGGCCCCGAGCAGCGAGCCCTGGTCGGCGGTGACCAGTTCGCGGAGCAGGGTGAGGACGGTCTCCCGGTCGGTGGCCCGCACGGCGACGGTGGTCCGGGCGGGTGTGCCGCTCGGCACCCGGAACCAGTCGATCCCGGCCGCGTCCAGGGCGGCGGCCACCCGGTCCAGGTTGCGGCGCCGGGCTCCGGCCGGGTCGGCGGCCGGGTCGATCCGGGCGGTGACCACGCCGGTCGCGGTGCGGACCCGGAGCCGGCCGTGCACGACGCGGGTGCGCATCGGGCCGAGTGGCATGAGGGCGCGGGCGATCCCGAGCCGCCGTTCCGGGGCCACCCGCGGCAGGACTCGAGCCTCGACGGTCTCGAAGAGTCGCCGGCGAACCGGCCAGGGGGCCAGCCGCAGGACCTGTCGCAGGGCCACGCCGTAGTCCTTTCGCCGCATATCCGCTGAATATTCAACGTTCTGCGTAAAGAGAAGTTGCGGCATATTTGCCCGGTTGTTCCCCCTAGGGGGAACGTGTCGGGGACACGGCCGATGCGGTTGTTGCGCGAGCCGGGCATCGTGGAAGCCGGTGACGTGACGACGGCGGGAGGCCGGCGATGGGCAAGGCAATCGCTTTTCTGGTAGCGGTGGTCGCGGTGGGCTGGGTGGCCAGTTCCCTGCTCGGACCGCTGATCTACTACCTGATCGTGGGCGCGCTCGTGGTCGGCGGCGGCGCTTACCTCTACTCGAGGGCCAAGCGCGGCATCGCCCCCGGCACCCGCAATCAGCGGCGGATCGAGGCGGCGGCACGCACCTACCGCATGCGGAACCGGTGAGCCTGGGCCGGTGCGGCTAGGCTTGCGGGTCTACGCCATCTCTTACGACCAACGGGAAGTCGCACCGTGTTTGACACTTTGAGTGACCGCCTGTCCGGGATCTTCGGCAAGCTCCGCGGCAAGGGCAAGCTCACTGATGCCGACATCGACGCCACCGCACGCGAGATCCGTCTCGCGCTGCTCGAGGCCGACGTCGCGCTTCCGGTGGTCAAGGCGTTCATCGCCAGCCTGAAAGAGCGTGCCCGCGGTGCCGAGGTCTCCCAGGCCCTGAACCCGGCCCAGCAGATCATCAAGATCGTCAACGAGGAGCTGATCCAGATCCTCGGCGGCGAGGGGCGGCGGCTCCAGTTCGCCAAGCAGCCGCCCACCGTCATCATGCTCGCCGGTCTCCAGGGTTCCGGTAAGACGACGCTGGCCGGCAAGCTCTCCCGCTGGCTGAAGGGCCAGGGCCACCAGCCGCTGCTGGTCGCCTGTGACCTGCAGCGCCCGAACGCGGTGAACCAGCTCCAGGTGCTGGCCCAGCGGGCCGGTGTCGACGTCTACGCGCCGCAGCCCGGCAACGGCGTCGGTGACCCGGTCCAGGTGGCTCGGGACTCGATCGAGCACGCCAAGCGGACGGCGAAGGACATCGTCATCGTCGACACCGCCGGCCGTCTCGGCATCGACACCGAGATGATGCAGCAGGCTGCCGACATCCGGGACGCGGTCAGCCCGGACGAGGTCATCTTCGTCATCGACGCCATGGTCGGTCAGGACGCGGTGCGCACCGCGGAGGCCTTCCGGGACGGCGTCGGCATCACCGGTGTGGTCCTCTCCAAGCTCGACGGTGACGCCCGCGGTGGTGCCGCGCTCTCCGTCCGGCACGTCACCGGCCAGCCGATCCTCTTCGCGTCCACCGGTGAGAAGCTGGAGGACTTCGACGTCTTCCACCCCGACCGGATGGCCGGCCGGATCCTGGACATGGGTGACCTCCTGACCCTCATCGAGCAGGCCGAGCAGGCCTTCGACGAGGACCAGAAGGAGAAGATGACCAGCAAGCTGCTCGGTGGTGAGCAGTTCACGCTGGAGGACTTCCTGGACCAGCTGATCGCGGTCCGGCGGATGGGCCCGATCGCCAACATCCTCGGCATGATGCCCGGCATGGGCCAGCTGAAGGGCCAGCTCGACGAGCTCGACGACAGCCACTTCGACCGGGTGACCGCGATCATCCGGTCGATGACCCCCGGCGAGCGCACCAACCCGAAGATCATCAACGGGTCCCGCCGGCTGCGTATCGCCAACGGCTCCGGCGTCACCGTCATGGACGTCAACCAGCTGCTCAACCGCTTCACCGACGCGCAGAAGATGATGAAGCAGATGACCGGCATGATGGGCCTGCCCGGTGCCCGTCGCAGCGCCACGAAGAGTCAGAAGAACAAGCGCAAGGGAACTAAGGGCGGCAACCGTCCCCGGGTCGGCGGCCGTCCCGGCGGGATGCCCGCGGGCTTCCCGGGTGGGATGCCCCAGCTGCCCCCGGGCCTGGACCCGAACGCGCTCGCCGGTGGTGGCATGCCGCCCGGCTTCAAGCTGCCGAAGATCGACTTCAACAAGCTCAGCAAGCCGAAGGACGACAACGCCTGAGCCGGGTCCCCGAGTCGCCCGCGCGGGTGACGGCAGCAGGCCCTAGGCCCGCGACTATTGCTCCATGACTTTCACGTTGCCCGCGCAGGGCCGGTGGACCGCCGCCGACATGGCGATCCTCCCGGCTGACTTCCGTTACGACCTGACCGGCGGCACCGTCCACCTGCGGGACCGGGCGCCGCTGGCCTGGCTGGCCGGCCTCGCCGTGATGGGTGCCCTCAAAGTGGACTGCCCACCGGCGTTGCGGGTGGTCCCGTGGGCGCCCCTGCTGCCGGCCGCACCGACCGTCGGTGTCCTCGCCGCGGCCGGCCCGGTGCTCGCCGTCGACGTGGTCCAGCCGACGTGGACCTTCGTCGACCTGCACACCCGGATCCGGCTGCTGGCCGGCCTCGGCGTCCCCCGCTACTGGGTGGTCGAGCCGTTGGGCTGGCGTGAGCTGGCCCTGACCGTGTTCGGCAGCCCGGGCCGGGACGGGTACGTGCTCGAGTCGAGTGCCCGGGGCCTCTTCCACACCCGGGTCCCCTACCCGGTGACACTCGACCTGGCCGGGATGGCGACGCGATGGCCGGCGGTGTCCGGGTTCCGCTCGGCGGCGGCGGATCCGGTAGGACTGGTACATGGCGTTTCATGTGCGCGGGACGGTTCTGCCGGACGGTGAGGTCCGGGACCTGTGGCTGGTGGGGGATCGGGTCACCTTCGAGCCGGTGGCGGATGCCGAGACGATAAGTGACGGCGGGTTCGTGGTGCCGGGGCTGGTGGATGCGCACTGCCACCTCGGGATCGCGTTCGGGGCGAAACCGATCGGCAGTGTCGGCGAGGCCCGGGACCTGGCCGTGCTCGACCGGGACGCGGGAGTGCTGGCTCTGCGGGACGCCGGGTCGCCCTTCCCGTACCCCGAACTGGACGACGAACCCGGAGTGCCCCGCCTGGCCCGCGCCGGACGGCACGTCGCCGCCCCGCGGCGCTATCTGCGGGACATCGGTGTGGAGGTGGCCGCGGACGAGGTGACCGCCGCGGTGACCGCACAGGCGAAGGCGGGCACCGGCTGGGTGAAGCTGGTCGGTGACTGGATCGACCGGAGCGCCGGCGATCTGGCGCCGAGCTGGGACGCCGCCACGATGGCCGCGGCGGTGGCCGCCGCGCACGCCGCCGGGGCCCGCGCGGCCGTGCACACCTTCTCCGAGGAGGGGGTGGAGATCATGGTGAAGGCGGGTGTCGACTCGGTGGAGCACGGCACCGGTCTGACCCTGGATCTGATCGACGAGATGGCCCGGAACGGGACCGCGCTGGTCCCCACGATGATCAACATTCGCACGTTCGGGAAGATCGCGGACAGTGCGCGGGGGAGGTTCGACGGCTACGCCGACCACATGATCGCTCTGCGGGACCGGTTCCCGTCAGTGGTGCTCGCCGCCCACGAGGCCGGGGTGCCGATCTACGTGGGCACCGACGCGGGTGGCGGCATCCGGCACGGGCTGGCCGCCGAGGAGATGCTCTACCTGCACGAGGCCGGGATCCCGGCGGTGGACGTGCTGGCCGCCGGCTCCTGGCGGGCCCGGGAGTGGCTGGGCTTCCCGGGCCTGGTCGAGGGCGGCCTGGCCGACCTGGTGGTCTACGACGCCGACCCACGCGCCGACCTGCGGGTGGTCCGGGCTCCGCGCCGGATCGTGTTGCGGGGAGCCGTCGTCCGTTGACCGTCCGGGGCTGCCGCTAGGATGCTTCCTCATGGCTCGTGTGCTCACTCCCCGTGCGGAGGACTTCCCCCGCTGGTACCAGGACCTCATCGCCAAGGCGCAGCTCGCCGACAACGGCCCGGTGCGCGGCACGATGGTGATCCGGCCGGTCGGCTGGGCCATCTGGGAGCGCATGCAGGCCGACATGGACCTGCGCATCAAGGAGCTGGGCGTGCAGAACGCCTACTTCCCGATGTTCATCCCGGAGAGCTATCTGCGCCGCGAGGCCGACCACGTGGAGGGCTTCTCGCCGGAGCTGGCCGTGGTCACCCACGCGGGTGGCAAGCAGCTCGCCGAGCCGCTCGTGGTGCGCCCCACCAGCGAGACCGTGATCGGCGAGTTCATGGCCAAGTGGGTGGATTCGTACCGCGATCTCCCCCTGCTCCTCAACCAGTGGGCCAACGTGGTCCGCTGGGAGCTGCGCCCGCGGACCTTCCTGCGGACCACCGAGTTCCTCTGGCAGGAGGGGCACACCGCGCACGCCACCGAGGCCGACGCCCGGGAGCACGCGCGTGACGTGCACAAGAACGTCTACGAGCAGTTCATGACCGAGCTGCTGGCGATCCCGGTGGTGCCGGGCCGCAAGACCCGGGGTGAGCGGTTCGCCGGTGCCACCAACACGATGACCGTCGAGGCCATGATGGGCGACGGCAAGGCGCTGCAGATGGGCACCTCGCACGAGCTGGGCCAGAACTTCGCGAAGGCCTTCGACATCACCTACTCGTCGGCCGAGCGCACCGTCGAGCACGCCTGGACCACCTCGTGGGGCACGTCGACCCGGATGGTCGGCGGTCTGATCATGGTGCACGGTGACGACAACGGCCTGCGGCTGCCGCCGCGCCTGGCGCCGATCCAGGTGCAGATCATGGTGGTCAAGGCCGGCGAGGGCGTCACCGAGGCCGCGACCCGGCTGCGCGACGACCTCAAAGCCGCTGGGGTACGGGTGAAGCTGGACGACCGTGCCGACATCCCCTTCGGGCGTCGCGCCGTCGACGCCGAGCTGCAGGGCATCCCGATCCGGGTCGAGGTCGGCCCGCGTGACCTGGCCAACGGCAACGCCGTGGTGGCCCGCCGGATCGACGGTTCGAAGTCGCCGATCGCGCTGGCCGAGGTGACGAACGCGGTGGTGGCCGCGCTCAAGGCCGACCAGCAGCGGCTCTACGACGACGCGCTGGCCTTCCGTGAGGAGCGCACCGTCGACGTGAAGACGCTCGGCGAGGCGATCGAGGCCGCGCAGACCGGCTGGGCCCGGGTGCCGTGGTCGGCGGTCGGCGAGGCCGGTGAGAAGGAGGCCAACGGCAAGGCCGTCACGGTCCGCTGCCTCACCCGTCCGGACGGCTCGATGCCGGAGTCGGACGAGGAGACGGACCTGATCGCCTACGTGGGTCGTTCGTACTGACGTGAGGTTCGCAGCGGGCCGCCTGATCCTGCACCGGGACACCCACCGCGGCCGGATCGCGTTTGTGCACCCCGGCCGGGTGGTCTCGGACGACGAGCGCGGGCTGCTCGTCTGGGTGGCCCGCTCCTCGCCCATCGCGGTGGAGCGGACCCTGGACGGCGGTGGCCCGCGCGACCTGCCGTTCGACGAGTGGATGGCAGCGGTGAAGGTGCCCCGGCCGGGACAGTGGAACGGGCCGGGGGTGCTGCGGTTCTTCCCGCCGGGGGAGAACCATTCGGTCTGGTTCTTCCGGGACGACGCCGGTGTGTTCACCGAGTACTACGTGAACCTGGAGGAGAGCGCGATCCGCTGGGACGACGGCGGGGCCGCCGGGGTGGACGTGACCGACCAGGATCTCGACATCGTCGCCAAGTCAGACGGCACCTGGGTGTGGAAGGACGAGGACGAGTTCGCCGAACGGCTGACCCGCCCCGACCTCTACTGGGTGCCGGACGAGGCGGCGGTGTGGGCCGAGGGCCGCCGGGTGATCACCAGGATCGAGGCGCGGGAGTTCCCGTTCGACGGGACCTGGTGCGACTTCCGCCCGGATCCGGCCTGGGAGACCCCCACGGAGCTGCCGGCGGGCTGGGATCGCCCGGTGATGTCCCGTTCCTAGGGGCGGTTGGGTGCGACGGCCGATCGTCTGGCAGAATGGCTTGTTGGTATCCGGCTAGCGACAGGCGCCCTCTAACCCCTGATCGTGACGCCAATCCACGAGGCTTCGGTCCCGCAATCCCCACGTGGGTTCCGGTCGGCTTCACCCACGTACTTCACCAGGAGCGAAAACACCGTGGCCGTTAAGATCCGGCTCCTGCGGATGGGCAAGATCCGCAACCCGCAGTACCGCATCGTCGTCGCCGACTCGCGCACCAAGCGTGACGGTCGCGCCATCGAGTACGTCGGCATCTACCAGCCGAAGGAACACCCTTCGGTCATTCAGGTGAAGTCCGAGCGTGTTCAGTACTGGCTTTCGGTCGGCGCGCAGCCGAGCGAGGCCGTGCAGCGCATCCTCGAGAAGACCGGCGACTGGCAGCAGTTCAAGGGTCTGCCGGCCCCGCCGCCCCTCCTGATCGCGCCGTCGCGTCAGCCGAAGCCCGAGGTCGTCGAGACCCCGGCCGAGGAGAAGCCCGCCGCCACGCCGAAGAAGGCCAAGGCCGAGGCTAAGGCCGAAGCCAAGGCTGACGCCGCTGCCGAGACCGCTGAGGACCCGGCCGGTGCCGGCGCCGACGCAAGCTGACGGGGCGCTCCGGCCCGCGCTGGAGCACCTCGTCAAGGGCATCGTGGACAGCCCGGACGACGTCCGGGTTCGTCTCGTCGACTCGCGCCGCGGTAAGCGGCTCGAGGTCCGTGTGCACCCCGACGACCTGGGAACGGTCATCGGGCGTGGCGGGCGGACTGCCAAGGCCCTGCGTCAGGTGATCGGGTCGATCGGCGGACGTGGCATCCGGGTCGACATCGTCGACGCGTACTGATCGATGCTGCTAGTCGTCGGCCAGATCGGTAAACCGCACGGCATCCGGGGCGAAGTCACGGTTGTCGTGCGGACCGACGAGCCCGAGGAACGCTTCACCGCCGGTTCGGTGTTCATCACGGAGGTCCCCCGGGACCGCCGGGTGAGCGCCGGCCCGGCGGCTGCGCCCGTTTCCGGAGCTCGTTTCCAGGTTCCTCCTCAGCTCACCCTCGAATCGATCCGCTGGCACCAGGGCCGCGGTATCGCCGTGTTCGAGGGCATCCACGACCGCAACGTCGCCGAGGCGTTGAAGGGCGTGTTCCTCCAGATGGACAGTGCCGACATGGCGCCGCCGGAGGACCCCGAGGAATTCCACGACCACCAGCTGGTCGGACTGCGCGTGGAATCCACTGACGGCACCGGCTACGGCACCGTGCAGCGGATCGACCACGCGCCTGCCTCGGACCTGATCGTGCTCGCCAAGACGGGCGGCGGGACGGCCCTGATCCCGTTCGTCACCGCGATGGTCCCGACGGTGGACGTCCCGGGCGGCCGGATCGTCGTCGATCTCCCGGAAGGTCTGCTCGACCTGTGAAGGTTGACATCGTCTCGATCTTCCCGGACTACTTCGCACCGCTCGACCTCTCGCTGATCGGGAAGGCGCGGACCACCGGGACCCTCGACCTGACCGTGCACGATCTGCGGAAGTGGACCTCCGACGTGCACCGGACGGTGGACGACTCCCCGTACGGCGGCGGGCCCGGCATGGTGATGCGCCCCGAACCCTGGGGCCAGGCGCTGGACGCCGTGGTGTCGGACGGGGCCACGTTGGTCGTACCGTCGCCGGTCGGGAAGCCCTTCACCCAGGCCGACGCCGGTGAACTCGCCGGCCTGGACCATGTGATCTTTGCCTGTGGCCGGTACGAGGGCATCGACCAGCGGGTGATCGACGACGCCGCGGACCGGATGCCGGTCCGTGAGGTGTCCCTCGGTGACTACGTGCTGTTCGGCGGTGAGGTCGCGGTCATCGTGATCCTGGAGGCGATCACCCGGCTGCTGCCCGGAGTGCTCGGCAACGCCGACTCGCTGACCGAGGAGTCGCACGCGGCCGGCCTGCTGGAAGCCCCGGTCTACACCAAGCCGCAGTCATGGCGCGACCGTGAGGTGCCGGACGTGCTGCGGTCCGGTGATCACGGCCGGATCGCCCGTTGGCGCCGCGAGCAGAGCCTGCTGCGGACCGCCGCCCGCCGGCCCGACATGTACTCGGCCTATCCTCCGGAGAACCTCGACAAGAAGGACCGGAAGGCCATCGCCGAGGCTGGATTACAACTCCCCGCTCCGCGTGTGGCAGAGTAGGGAGGTTGCCGTCTCGCTCTGCGCCGCAGGATGAGACGAGGACCCGCACTGATTCAGTCAGTCGGGTCAGAATCACCCATCGCGTGCCGAACTCCCGGCGCGCCCCAGAGTACGAGGATGCAGCGATGAACACGCTGGACGCTATCGACGCCCAGTCGGTGCGCACCGACCTCCCGGACTTCCGCGCCGGTGACACCCTCAAGGTGCACGCCCGGGTCGTCGAAGGTAACCGGTCCCGTGTCCAGGTCTTCCAGGGCGTCGTGATCGCCCGCCAGGGCGCCGGCCTGCGGGAGACCTTCAAGATCCGCAAGATCAGCTTCGGTGTCGGCGTCGAGCGGACCTACCCGCTGAACAGCCCGGCCATCGACAAGATCGAGGTCATCACCCGCGGTGACGTCCGTCGCGCCAAGCTCTACTACCTGCGTGAGCTGCGCGGTAAGAAGGCGAAGATCAAGGAGCTTCGGGAGAAGCAGACCGTCTGATCTCAGCAGCGCGACCGGGACTAGTGCTGGCGAACTATGCTTGCCCGCGTCCCGGGCACACTGTTGGTGAACCATTCCAGTCCTACCGCCCGTAAATCCCCGTAGCCGGGGAACCCGGGCGGTAGTGCTGTATCCGGGGCGGTTCGGCCGATCGGCGGCGGGAGATGCGAAGCGTGGATCCGATGGAAGGCTATCGGCCGGTTCGGCGGCGGCGTGGGGTGATTCGGAAGGAGATGCCTCTCTGGCAGGAACTTCCACTGCTGCTGATCGTGGCGTTCTGCTTGGCGGTGTTGATCCGGACCTTCCTGGTTCAGGCCTTCTTCATCCCTTCCGGGTCGATGGAGAACACCTTGAAGATCCAGGACCGGGTGCTGGTCAACAAGGTCGTCTACGACATGCGCGACCCGTTGCGCGGCGAGATCGTGGTGTTCCGCGGCACCGGCAACTGGGAACCCGAGGTGACCGAGCCGGTCAGCGACGC
>DATMVU010000551.1:0-2298 GCA_035562875.1 Actinoplanes sp.
CTTCCTGACCTTGTCGGGGCCGGCGAGGTCGCCGTCACTGACGGCGCTGAGACCCATGATCTCGACGCCACCTACTTCGACACCGACGACCTCCGGTTGATGAGAAATCGCCGGACGCTCCGACAACGGAGCGGCGGCAACGACGCGGGCTGGCATCTGAAGACACCGGGTGACGGGACCGGCCGCACCGAACACCGGGTGGACGGCGCGAGCGAGACGGTGCCGGACGAGCTGGTCGCGGTGGTCCGGGTGATCGTCCGGCACAGCCCGCTGGCGCCGGTGGCCCGGCTGCGCACGCACCGGGTGGAGACTCCGTTGAAGGACGCCGGCGGGCGGGTGCTGGCGCTGGTCGCGCAGGATCTGGTGCACGCCGAGTCGGACGGGGTGGATTCCGTCTGGCAGGAGGTCGAGGTCGAGTACGTCGCCGGTGATCCGGCGGTGCTGGACGAGGTGGAGCAGCGCCTTTTCGCGGTCGGTGCCCGCCCGGCCGAGGGGCCGTCGAAGGTGTCCCGGGCGCTGGCCGAGCGGCTGGCGGCGGAGAAGGCGAAGGCGGCGAAGAAGGAACCCACCAAGATCAACCCCGTGCTGGCGTACGCCACCGAACAGCGCGACGCGATCATCGGGCACGACCCGGGCGCCCGTCGGGGCGAGCCGCGTTCGGTGCATCAGATGCGGGTCGCCACCCGTCGTCTGCGCAGCACTCTGAAGACGTACCGGAAGAGCTTCCCGGAATCCGACCTTCGCGACGAATTGCGCTGGCTGGCCGGGGTGCTGGGCGACGTCCGTGACCCGCAGGTGCTGGAGGAGAAACTGCTCGGCCTGGTGGAGGCGGCCGGCCCGGAGTTCGCACCGGCCGCCGACCGGGTGCGCACGCATCTCGAGGACCGGATCGGGACCGGCCGGGCGGCGCTGGCGGACGCGCTGGAGTCGGAGCGCTACCTGACCCTGCTGGACCGGATCGACGAGCTGGTGTCGCGGCGGCTGAAGACCGCGGATCCGGTGAAACGGGCCCGCAAGGTGCTGGCGAAAGCCGACGTGAAACTGGACGCGGCGCTGGAGTCCGGGGTCGAGGAGGAGATCCACGAGTCGCGCAAGGGCTTCAAACAGGCGCGGTACGCGGTGGAAGTGCTCGTCCCGGAGGAGGGCAGGTCCGCAAAACGGCTGGTGAAGGCGCTCACCGCGCTGCAGGACGGGCTGGGTGCCTACCAGGATTCGAACGTGGCCCGCGGGGTCCTGCGCGAGCTGGGTGCGGACAGCTTCCTCTTCGGGGTGCTGTACGGCCGGCAGGAGCAGGTGGGCCGGGACGAGCTGGCCAAGGTTCCGGAACTGACCCGGAGGGCGCGGCGCCGAAAAGTTCGCCGAGTGTTCTGATCTCGCCTGTTGTGGTCTTGGCTTACGCGGGTATGAATCGGAGTCATGCAATCCGAGTTCGACTTGCGGGCCACCCCGCCCTATGAAGGTCCGATCGCCGAGCTGAACGGTTACCGGGTCGTCGACGACGAGGACGACGACCCGCGTCTGCTGAACGCCGACGGGGAGCCGGTCGACACCTGGCGTGAGGACTATCCGTACGACGAGCGGTTGTCGCGTGCCGAGTACGACCACGACAAGCGCCTGCTGCAGATCGAACTGCTGAAGCTGCAGAACTGGTGCAAGGACACCGGCGAGCGTCTGCTGATCCTCTTCGAGGGCCGGGACGCCGCCGGCAAGGGCGGGACGATCAAGCGCTTCATGGAGCACTTGAACCCCCGAGGGGCCCGGGTGGTGGCGCTGGAGAAGCCGAACCCGAAGGAAGAATCCCAGTGGTATTACCAGCGCTACATCAAGCACCTGCCGGCGGCCGGTGAGATCGTGCTCTTCGACCGGTCGTACTACAACCGGGCCGGTGTGGAGCGGGTGATGGGCTTCTGTGACCGCCGGGAGTACCTGGAGTTCCTGCGGCAGACCCCGGAGCTGGAGCGGATGCTGGTCCGGTCCGGGATCCGGCTGGTCAAGTTCTGGTTCTCGGTGACCCGGGGTGAGCAGCGCACCCGGTTCGCGATCCGGCAGGTGGACCCGGTCCGGCAGTGGAAGCTGTCACCGATGGATCTGGCTTCGCTGGACAAGTGGGGTGAGTACACCGAGGCCAAGGAGGCGATGTTCTTCTACACCGACACGGCGGATGCGCCTTGGGTGATCGTCAAGTCGAACGACAAGAAGCGCGCGCGGCTGAACACGATGCGGCATTTCCTGTCGACGGTGGACTATCCCAACAAGGACCATGAGGCGATCGGCACGCCCGATCCCCTGATCGTGGGG
>DATMVU010000552.1:0-27200 GCA_035562875.1 Actinoplanes sp.
GCAGGCGAGCGGCCGAGCAGGCGAGCGGCCGAGCAGGCGAGCGGCCGAGCAGGCGAGCGGCCGAGCAGGCGAGCGGCCGAGCAGGCGAGCGGCCGAGCAGGCGAGCGGCCGAACGGGCGAGCGGCCGAGCGAACGAACGAACGAACGGGCGAACGGGCGGCCGAGCGAGCGACCGGCACCCGGCGAGTCCCGGTCGGTGCACACGAGGACGGTCAATGTGCGCCCGAGGACGGTCAATGTGCGCTGGCGGCTTGGATCTTGGTCGATCAACCACCGATTTCGGTGGCCAGCCGACCAAGATCCGCGTGCCCGGGAGCAGGCCTACCGATCATGGTCGAGCGGCCACCGAAATCGGTAGGTGATCCACCAAGATCCGCGGAGGAGGCACCACAAACGCGCGAGCGCTATATGCCGGAACCGCTGGCGGGGACGCCACACCGGGTGAGCACCATATGCCGGAACCACTGGCCGGAACGCCACACCAGGTGAGCGTCATGTGGCGGGACCGCTGGCCGGGCCATCGCATTCGGCCCGGCGGTCGTGGGGTGGCCCGGTGAGCCGCTGGCCTCGCGTCACGGGGCGGGCGTGGTGGTGCGGTTGGGGAGTGGTGGGGCGTACCGGAGAAAAGGAAGTGGCCCGGCGGAAGGACCGCCGGGCCGCAACCGAACACTGGTGTTACTTGCGCTTGCGGATCTCGTCGGCGGCCTGCGGGACCACCTTGAACAGGTCGCCGATGACGCCGAAGTCGGCGAGTTCGAAGATGGGCGCCTCGGCGTCCTTGTTGACCGCGACGATCGTCTTCGAGGTCTGCATGCCGGCCCGGTGCTGGATCGCGCCGGAGATGCCGAGGGCCACGTAGAGCTGCGGCGACACGGTCTTGCCGGTCTGACCGACCTGGAACTGGTGCGGGTAGTAGCCGCTGTCGACTGCCGCGCGGGAGGCACCGACGGCACCGCCGAGCAGGTCGGCCAGTTCTTCGACCAGTTTGAAGTTGTCGGCGTTGCCCACGCCGCGGCCGCCGGAGACGACCACGCCGGCCTCGGACAGTTCGGGCCGGGAGCCCTTGGCCTCGGCGACCCGCTCGACGACCTTGGTCAGCTTGTCCTGGTCGGACACCGCGACGGTCAGCTGCTCGATCGCGGGGGTCACCGCCGCGGGCTCGGGCGTGACCGAGTTGGGGCGGATGGTGACGATCGGCAGACCGCTGGTGACCTTGGACTTGACGATCGTGGAGCCGGCGAAGACCACCTGGGTGGCGGTGCCGTCGGCGTCGACCGCGACCGCGTCGGTGAGCAGGCCGTTGTCCAGCTTGATCGCCAGGCGGCCGGCGATCTCCTTGCCCTCCTGGGTGGAGGCGAGCAGTACGGCAGCCGGCTGCACCTGCTTCACCAGGGCGGCGACCACGGCGGCCTTGGGGGCGACCAGGTAGCCGTCGACGTCCTCGCCGGACGCGACGTAGATCTTCTCGGCGCCGAATTCGCCGAGCTTGGCGGTGTCGGCCTCACCGAACACCACAGCGGAGACCGACCCGAGACCACGGGCGATCGTGAGGAGTTCGAGGGTGACCTTCTTGACGCCGGCCTCGACGACGACCAGTACCTCAGCCATTTCTACGTTTCCCCTCGGGCTCAGACGAACTTCTCGGTGGCGAGGTAGGAGACGAGCTGCTCGCCGCCGTTGCCCTCGTCGACGACCTTGGCACCGCCGGAGCGGGCCGGGCGCTTGGTGAACTCGATCACCTGGCTGGTGGCGCCGGCGAAACCGACCTGGTCGGCGGTGATGCCGAGGTCGCCGAGGGCGAGGCTCTGCACCGGCTTCTTCTTGGCGGCCATGATGCCCTTGAAGGACGGGTACCGCGGCTCGTTGATGGTGTCCCAGACGCTGACGATGGCCGGGGTGGAGGCGGTGACGACCTCGTAGCCCTCGTCGGTCTGCCGCTCGACGGTCAGCTGCGTGCCCTCGACGGTCAGCTTGCGGGCGCCGGTGAGGGCGGCCACGCCGAGCAGTTCGGCGAGCATGTGCGGGACGACCTGGACGCGGCCGTCGGTGGACTCGGCGCCGCTGAGGATCAGGTCCGCGTTCAGCGTGCGCAGCGCGGCGGCGAGCACCTTGGAGGTGGCGACCGCGCAGGAGCCGTGCAGGGCGTCGTCCTGCACGTGGACGGCCTTGTCGGGGCCCATCGAGAGGGCTTTGCGGATCGAGTCGGTGGCGCCGCCGGGACCGACGGTCAGCACTGTCACCTCGCCGCCGTGCGCCTCTTTGATCTTCAGCGCCTCCTCGATGGCGTACTCGTCCATCTCGTTGATGACGTTGCTCGCCGACGCGCGGTCGACCGAGTAGTCAGCGCTCAGGGTGCGCTCGGCACCGGAGTCGGGTACCTGCTTGACCAGTACGACGATATTCATCGTGCTACTACGACCCTCCTGTATGAACGCACCGTTGCGGTCGGCCGTGTCCGCGGCCGGAACGATGCCGGTCGGCGAACATGTCAGCCAGGTTACCCGCCAGTAGCTTCACTGTTGCCGGCCACCCAGAGTGACACACCTCACCCGCGTGACGATCTCGATCGCTACAGTGGGCGATGAGGAGGTGTCAGACATGTCCGGTCAAAACGTCTCACTCGTGGCGGGCATCCGCCCATCTACGCCCCATACTCCCTCACCTCCCGGCGAATCGGCCCCGCAGTCCCATGGCCGAGCGGGGCCGGACTCCCCCTGGTGCCGCTGCGGACGGCCCCGGGAGGCCTGCGTGAGTGACGAAGTCCGCAGTCTCTGGCACGACCTTCTTGACCCGATGGGTCAATAATCGGCGACGTGGCCGGTGCTCTGAAGGAATGGTTCGACCCATCGCAGGCCGGGACCACCCCGGACTACCGCTTCTCCCTCGCCAACGAGCGCACCTTCCTGGCCTGGATCCGCACCGGGCTGGCCCTGATCGCCGGCGGCCTGGCCTGCGCACAGTTCCTGCCGCCGCTGCCGGTCACCCACCTGCGCGAGATCATCGCGATCCTGCTCCTGGTGCTCGGCGCACTGGTGGCACTGCGGGCGGTGGACCACTGGGTGCGCACCGAGCGGGCCATGCGTCTCGGCGCCGATCTGCCCCGGTCCCGGTTCCCGGCCGTCCTCGCCATCGCGGTGGCGTTCGGCGCGGTGGCGATCATCACCGCGGTCCTGATCCAGATCTTCTGATGGCGGATCCGTGCGACGAGCATCACCGTGATCCGGGGGCGTGTGCTCAGCTCGCCCGTGATCCGGGTGCCTCGCCGGAGCGGACCCGGCTGGCCTGGCGCCGCACCGGCATGTCGGGGGCGGCTGTCGGTCTGCTGATCGCCCGGCCGGCGTTCGCACCCGGGGCCGGACCGCCGGAGTTCCTGGCGGCGGCCGCGGCGATGGTGGGCTGGGCGGCGATGGTGGCGCTCGCGTTCCACCGGGCCCGGCAGCTCAGGTCACGGTTTCCTGGGACTTCTGCCCTGTCGATTCGGACCTATGCGCTGGTCATCGCGGTGCTGGCGGTCCTCGGCGGGTGGGTTGTCATGCTCTGATCGTCGCTGTCCCGGCTGAGGAGAGGCATCATTGCGGCATGGTCCGGTTGTTCATCTTCTTGGCCGCGGTAGCCCTCGTGCTGCTGATTCTGGCGCTCATCAGCAGCCTGTCGGCCGAGCGCGCCCGCAACATGCCCCGGTTCGCGTGGGTTCTTCTGATTCTGCTGGCCCCGATCGTCGGCCCGATCGCCTGGTTCCTCGTGGGCCGGCCGATCAGTCGCACCCACCGCACCACCCGCCGCCCGATGTCCCCCGACGACGATCCGGATTTCCTGCGCTCGATGGATTCCGAGCAGTCCCGCCACGACCGTGAGCTGCTCGCCCAGTGGGAGCGGGACATGCACCAGACCGACGAACCGCACGACGAGAAACAGGACCGCGACCGGCCGTGAGGTCAGCCCAGACCGAGTAGTTCCAGAATGTCCCGGAAGACGTTTATCGCGTCGTCCTCAATCGGCTCCGCGTTGCCGTACCCGTAAGCCAGCACCAGGGCCACGACCGGCACCGTGATCATCACCGCGACGCTGAACAGGATCTGAATCGCCCGGAGCGCCCGGCCACGACGGCGCGGGCGGTGGACCTGCGCAGCCTCCAGCACCGGCGCCGCGGGGGCGACCACCGCGCGGCCGGGCGGCGACACCGGGCGGGCCGAACCCACCGCCGGCGAGATCGGCCGGGCGTGCGCGACCACAGCGGGCTGGGCCGGCCGCTTCTGGTGGGGCGGTGGCCCGGAGCGACCCCGCGGCGGTACGGGTACCCGGCGCTCGTTCTCCGGCAGCGGGGTGTGCTCCGGCGGGCTGGTGGCGACCGTCGCATCCGGGTCCGGCCGCCAGTTGTCGACGGCGTCCGGCCACGGGTCGACGGGTGGGCGCAGGTGTGCCGGGGTGTCCGGGCCGCGCTCCGGCTGTGGTTTCCGTTTCGGCAGGGCATCCGGCTGCGGAGGCTCGCTCAGCTCACTGGAGGACCACCCGGCCTCCGGCTCCTGCTCGGACGGGACGGCCGGGACCGGGGTGGTCGCCGGGCGCGGGGCGACTGCTGTCGGCCGGTTCTCCAGGGCCGCCATCGCGGTGGCCCGGTCGCCGAGGTCGATCTGGGCAGCCAGCACCGTGGCCCGGTCGTCGAGGCTGATCTGGGCGGCCAGCACCGTGGGCCGGTCATCGACCGGTCGGGGCGCCACCACAGTCGGCCGCTCGGCGGTGACCGCCACCGCCTTCTCCGCGACGGGTGCGGCTTCCCGGGCCGGCAGGTATTTGGACGGGAGCCGCAACTCCTCGGTGGGCCCGGGCGCGGCCGGCTCGGTGGTGAGCAGGGCCGCCCCGGCCAGGATGCTGCCCTCGGCCACCACGAGTTCGGGCTGCTCGATGACCACCGGCGGGTCACCGAGCGCCCGGTGCAGCAGCGTCGACACCAGCGGGATCCGGCTGGCACCGCCGACCAGGAAGACCCCGGCCAGCTTGCCGTCCGGCAGATCGGCCCAGCGCAGGATGTTCCGAGTGACCTGGACGGTCTGCTCCAGCACCGGCCGGGCGACGGTCTCCAGCTCCTCCCGGGTGAGGTGCGCCTCGACGTCGAGCAGCGGGACCACGAAGTCGGCGGACTGGGCGCGGGACAGTCGTTCCTTGGCGATCCGCACGTCGTCCCAGAGCTGGCGGCGGGCCCGGCGTTCCTCGACGGTGGCCGGCTCGGTCAGCCGGGCCCAGTCGTCGGTGCGCAGGTGCTCGACGATCGCGGCGTCCACGTCGAGACCACCGAGGTCGTCGCGGCCGTCGACGGCGAGGACCTCGAAACCGGACGACGTGCGGGCGACCACGCTGGCGTCGAAGGTGCCGGCCCCGAAGTCGTGCACCACCACGACCGAGCCGATCGGCACGTCCCGCCCGAGGACCTCGGCGAAGTAGGTGGCGGCCGCGACCGGCTCGGCGACCAGGCGGGCGCCTTCCAGCCCGGCCCGGGCGGCGGCCTCGGCCAGCAAGGTCCGGCGGGTGGCGCCCCAGGCGGCTGGGCAGGTGAGGGTGACCTCCGGACGGTACGGCCCGACCGCCCGATGCCACTCCTCGGCGACCCGGGCCAGCACCGCCGAGATCACCTCGACGATCTCGAACTCGCGCTCACCGAGCAGGATCAGCCCGTCGTCGACCCGGCGTTTCGGGTTGGGCTCGAACCGGGCCGGTTCCAAGCGGGCGCTGTGCACGGCGTCCCGGCCGACGAGCAGGGTGCCGTCGGAGTCGGCGAAGACCGCGGACGGCAGGAGCGGGGAGCCGTCGACCAGGATCGGCCGGGCGCGACCGTCCGGCCATCGCGCCACGGCGACGGTGTTGGAGGTGCCGAAGTCGACGCCGAGGGCGTACCGCTTCGGACCACCCTGGTCGATGGACATGACCGCAGTCTAGGCAATGACCGCCCGCAACCGATCCAACCCGTCGGGCATATTCGCGACCGCGCCGCGCCACCTGCGGACGAACACGGACTCACCCGTTTGGCAGTCACTCTGCGACGGGTAACCGATACATTGGGTCCCCTGGGGAGGAAGAAATGACCACGTACTACCGGGATCCGGAAGTGCTGATCACATCGTCTGGGGTCTGGATGAACGGCCGGGAGTTCCGGCTACCCGAGTTGATCCAGGTCTGGCACACCAAGGGCACCCGCTCCTGGGGTGTCATCGCCTGGCGAGGTGCCCTCGGCCTGACCATTCTGCTACCTCTGCTCGTCGGCGCTCTGGCCGTGATGACGGCTCTGGTGCTCGACCTGTCGTTCGGAACCGCGGCCGCGGTGGTGGTCGGCGGCATCCTGATCGGGGTGGCTGTCGTGCCGGTCGCCGATCTGCTGCTGGAACGGATGGATCTGTCCTACGACCACGGCAGTCGCACCCGGGAGATCTGGGGGCGGGTCAGCAGCGGTGACGTGCTGCTGATGCGGACCAACAACGCGCAGCGGTTCGGCCGCGTCTATCGCGCTCTGGAGCGGGCTCTGGAGCCGGCGGTGCGCCGGTGAGGCGGGACGCGGCGGGACTCGCCGCGCTGCTCGGCGGTATGGGGGTGCTGCACTTCGCGGCACCCCGTCCGTTCGACTCCATCGTGCCGCGGTCGCTGCCCGGTTCGGCTCGCACGTGGACCCACCTGAGCGGGGTGGCCGAGCTGGTGGTGGCGGCCGCTGTCGCCCATCCGCGCACCCGGCGGGCCGGTGGACTGGCCGCTGCGGCACTGTTCGTCGCGGTGTTCCCGGCGAACGTCAAGATGGCGCTCGACTCCCGGCACTCGTCACCGGCCCGCAGGGCGGTCGCCTTCGGACGGTTGCCGTTGCAGGCGCCGCTTGTCGCATGGGCGCTGCGGGTGGCCCGCTGACACCACGAGAGTCGTGAAAACGCCTCGCGACCTGCCCGTCACCCCGCAAAATCAAACCCATCATGAAGACGAAGACCACTCAGGTACGCCCGACGGGTCAGGAACGCAAGTTCAGTGACGGCGAACTGATCGTCACCAAGACCGACACCAAGGGCATCCTCACCTACGCCAACGATGTGTTCCTGCGCATCTCCGCCCTCGACGAGGAGGACGCGATCGGGCAGCCGCACAATCTCATCCGGCATCCGGACATGCCCCGGGCCGTCTTCAAGCTCCTGTGGGACACCCTCAAAGAGCAACGAGAGATCTTCGCGTACGTGGTGAACCTGGCGTCCGACGGTGCGCACTACTGGGTCTTCGCCCACGTCACGCCCTCGTTCGACGACAACGGCCGGGTGGTCGGGTACCACTCCAACCGCCGGGTGCCGTCCCGGTCGGCGATCGCCGCGGCCGACGAGCTGTACGGGGTGCTGCGGGCCGCGGAACGCCGGCACGATCGGGCCCAGGAGGCGGTCGCCGCCGGTCACGCCGCCCTCCAGCGGGTGCTCGCCGAACGCGGCTGCTCCTACGACGAGCTGGTCTGGGATCTGTCGACAAACGGACGCGCGAGGTAACTGAGCCATGAGCGAGCTTGCGAGCGAATCATCCAGCACAGTCATGAACTCATGCCGGCACCGGAGCGAAGCGGAGGTGCCGGCATGAGCGAGCTGGATGAGGCGCTGTACCTGATCGCGGACGTGTGCCGGAAGGCCGCGGCGGGCAACCTGGAGGCCCGGGTGCCGTACCTCGGCGAGTCGAAGGCCGAGACCGAGGCTCGGTCGGCCATCAACGACCTGCTGGACCGGACCGACGCGTTCGTGCGTGAGGCGGGCGCCGCCTCGGCGGCTGGTGCGGCCGGGCACTTCTACCGGCGGTTCCTGGTCGGGGGCATGGGCGGGGCGTACCGGCGGGCGGCTGAGGAGATCAGCCGGTCCGGTGACGCGATGAGCCGAAATGCCGAACAGATCGCCGCCGCCGCCGAATCCCGGATCGCCTTCGCCGACCAGCTGGAGACGGCGGTGCTGGCCCTCTCCGAGCGGATCGCCGCCGCCGCCGGTGAGATGGGCCGTTCCGCCAACGGGCTGGCCGGTTTCGCCCGGTCCGCGGTCGGGGACGCCGAACGCGGGCTGGAGACGGTGACCGAACTACGCCGCTCGTCGGGCCAGATCCGGCACGCCGTCGACCTGATCAACCGGGTGGCGATGCAGACCCAGCTGCTCTCCCTGAACGCCTCCATCGAGGCGGCCCGGGCCGGAGCCGCCGGGCGCGGGTTCAGTGTCGTCGCCAACGAGGTGAAGACCCTCGCCAACGAGACCGGCGAGTCCAGCGGCGAGATCATCGACCAGGTCGACGCGGTACAGCTCGCCTCCGAGGACGCGGTCCGGGTCCTGAAGGCGGTCACCGACCGGATCCGGGAGATGAGCGGCCTGATCGACGGCATCGCGGCAGCCGTGGACGGTGACACCGCCCACGAGACCACCGGCCTCTCCGAGCTGGCCGAGGTCCTCCGGGTCGAGGTGCAGAGCTTCCTGGCCGCTGCCCGGGCCTAACCTGCCTGGTAGAGGGCCTCGATGTCGGCTCGGGCGGGCAGGGCGTTGCTGGCGCCGACCCGGCGGACACACGCGGCCCCGGCGGCGTTCGCCCAGCGGACCGCGTCGACCAGGTCACGGCCCTCACCCCAGGCCACCGCGAGCGCCCCGGTGAAGGCGTCCCCGGCAGCCGTGGTGTCGGCGACCTCGACCGTGAAGGCGGGCACGTGCACGTCGCGGCCGTCCCGCTCGGCGAACCGGGAACCCCCGCCGCCGAGCGTCAGCACCACCCGCGGCACCAGCTCCAGCAGGGCCGCCATGTCGGGTTCGTCGCGGCCGGTGATCCCCCGGGCCTCGGTCTCGTTGACCACCAGCAGGTCCACTTCGGCGAGCAGTCCGGGCGGCAGGTCACGGACGGGTGCGGCGTTCAGGATGGCCCGGGTGCCGGCGGCCCGCGCGGCCCGCAGTGCGGCGTGCACCGTGGACATCGGGATCTCCTGCTGGCAGAGCAGCACGTCGGCGGCGCCGATGGCGGCGGTCTCCGGCCCGGTCAGGTCGGTGAACGTGCGGTTCGCCCCGGGACTGACCAGGATCGAGTTCTCCCCGGCCCGGTCCACCATGATGACCGCTACTCCGGACGTACCGTAGCTGGTGCGGACCAGGTCGACGGACACACCCGAGGCCGCCAGCCGGGCGTTGAGGGACACCCCGAACGCGTCCGACCCGATGGCCCCGAGGAACGTCGTCTCGGCGCCCGCGAGGGCGGCGGCGATGGCCTGGTTGGAGCCCTTGCCGCCGGGCATCATCACGAAGTCGTCGCCGAGCACCGTCTCGCCGGGCCGGGGCAGGCTCGGCGCCAGTCCGACCAGGTCCATGTTGGCGCTGCCGGCGATGACGACCCGGGTCATCAGCCGGCCCGTGCGGTGTACCGGTCGCCGAACCGGTCGACGACGAGGGGCAGACCGAAGGTCTTCGTCAGGTTCTCCGCGGTCAGCACCTCACCGAGCAGGCCGCTCGCGACGATGGTGCCCTCCCGCAGCAGCAGCGCGTGGGTGAAACCGGGCGGGATCTCCTCGACGTGGTGGGTGACCACCACCATGGCCGGGGCGTCCGGGTCCAGCGCCAGCTCGGTGAGGTGACCGATGAGGGTCTCCCGGCCACCGAGGTCGAGACCCGCAGTCGGCTCGTCGAGCAGCATCAGCTCCGGGTCGGTCATCAGCGCCCGGGCGATCTGGGTGCGCTTGCGCTCCCCCTCGGACAGGGTGCCGAACTCCCGCTCGGCGAACGCCGCGACACCCAGCTGGTCCAGCAGCTCACGGGCCCGGGCCTCGTCCTGCGGGTCGTAGGTCTCGCGCCAGCGCCCGACCACCGACCACGCGGCGGTGACGACGACGTCGATCACCCGCTCCGACGGCGGCACGTGGTCGGCCAACCGCCCGGTCGTGATGCCCACCCGGGTGCGCAGCTCGTTGATGTCGGTCCGGCCCAGTTGCTCGCCGAGCACCCAGGCGGTGCCCCGGGTCGGGTGCAGACGGGCCGACGCCAGGTTGAGCAGGGTGGTCTTGCCGGCGCCGTTGGGCCCCAGCACCACCCACCGCTCGTCCAGCTCGACCTGCCAGGACAGGTCGCGAATCAGGAAGTTCCCGTCGCGCACCACACTCACCTGGTCGAAAGCGATCACGGTGTCGTCGTCGGGCGGGTTGGTCACGGCAGCCTCCAGCACCGGTCCATCCAATCATGTCCGCACGCACAGCCCGGACGGCATGCCGGGCGGTCCGGAGCTAATCGGTGGTGGATCCGAAGACCTCGTCACGGACCGCGTCCAGGGCGCTGCGCAGAGCTCCGTGCAGCACCGGTTCAGCGGGCACCCCGGTGACCACGACCTTGGGCGAGACCAGGGTGATCGCCGCCACCTCACGCTCCACCCGGTCGGCCAGCGCGGCACCACCGGCCCGGCTCACCTCACCGGCCAGAACCACCAGCGGCGGGTCGAGCACCGCGCAGGTGGCCGCGACCCCCAGCGCCAGCCGGCGGGCCAGCTCGTCGAGGACCGGCTCACCGGCGGGACCGGCGGCGACAGCGGCCCGCACCACGTCGGCGGCCTCGGCACCACGGAACCCGAACTCCTTGCCGATCGCCTTGACCGCATCGGCTCCGGCGATGGCCTGGAAGGCGCCCTTCACGCCGCGCCGGGAGGCGTTGTGCGGCACCTCGGCACCGGCCACCGGCAGGTAGCCGATCTCCCCGGCGGCGCCGGTGGCACCCTGGTGCAGACGGCCGGCGATGACGGCGGCCAGGCCGACCCCGCGACCGATCCAGACCAGGGCGAAGTCGGTCATGCCGGTGGCCGCGCCGGTGCTCGACTCGGCGACCGCCGCCATGTTGACGTCGTTACCGAAGAAGACCGGGATGTTCAGGTCCCGCCGCAGGTCGGCGAGGAGGCCGCGGTGCCAGCGGGGCAGATCGTGGGCGAACGAGATCTCACCGGACTGCGGATCGACCAGGCCGGGAGTGCCGAGCACCACCCGGCGCACCGAGGACACCTCGGCGCCGGCCTCGCCCGCGGCCTGGATGACCGCGTTGTGCACCACGCCGACCGGGTCGTCGGTGTCCTTGGTGCTCTGCTCGACCCGGCTGATCACCGTGCCGGTGATGTCCGCACAGGCGGCGACCACACCGTCCGGGCCGACCTCCACCCCGATCACGTGCGCACTGCCCGGGGTCACCGCGTAGAGCTGCGCGTTCGGCCCACGGCCGCCGGCCTGCTCACCGACCCGGCGGACCAGGCCACGCTCCTCCAGACGCTCCACCAGCTGGGAGGCGGTGACCTTGCTGAGGCCGGTCATCTCGCCGAGCTGGGCCCGGGTCAGCGGACCTCGGGTGAGCAGCAGATCCAGTGCGGCACGGTCGTTGAGAGCGCGCAGCAGCCGGGGCGTGCCCGGGAGGCGAGTGGCGGCCATAGCGTAGTCCCCTAATTTAAAGGTTCTTTCCTCTTACTGTGTCGACGCACGACACGGAGCCGCAGCGTAACGGTAGGCAATGTTGCCAGGCCCGAAGGTGCCTATCGACTCTGAGCGATCATGGCAGTTCCGCGTCGCTCACTGCCATAGTCGCGTCACCGGAAGGACACCATGCCGAACGATCCCGGCCTCCGCAGGCTCGCTCTGCGCACCCTGCTCGCTGCCTTCCCCGGCACCGCGGTGCCGCAGTGGGCCGGCGACCTGCTCACCGGCGGCCTGGCCGGATACACCCTGTTCGGCGGCAACATCACCGGCGCGGCACAGCTGACCGGACTGACCACCGCCCTGCGGTCGGCACGGGCGGACGTCCTGATCGCCGTCGACGAGGAGGGCGGCGACGTCACCCGTCTCCACCACCGGACCGGGAGCCCATATCCCGGGAACGCCGCCCTCGGAGCGGCAGACGATCCGGAGACGACCAGGCGGGTGTACGCGGCGATCGGAGCCGACCTGGCCGCCACCGGCGTCAACGTCGACCTCGCACCGGTCGCCGACGTCAACACCGCCGCCGACAACCCGATCATCGGCACCCGGTCGTTCGGCGCCGACCCGGCACTCGTCGCCCGGCACACTGCGGCAGCCGTCCACGGCCTGCAGTCCCACCGGGTGACCCCCGGCCTGCAGTCTCACCGGATCGCCGCCTGTGCCAAACACTTCCCCGGCCACGGCGCCACCGTCACCGACTCCCACCTGGAACTGCCCACCGTCGACGTGCCGCTCGACCTGCTGCGCAGCCGCGACCTGCCCCCGTTCGCCGCCGCCGTGCAGGCAGGCGTCCAGGCGGTGATGAGTGCACACATCCGGGTCCCGGCCCTGACCGGCGACCGGCCGGCCACCTTCAGCCGGGCCGCCCTGACCGGTCTGCTCCGTGACGAACTCGGCTTCACCGGCGTGATCGTCACCGACGCCCTGGAGATGCGCGGCGCCACCGCCGCGGCGGGCGGAATCCCGCAGGCCGCGGTGGCCGCCCTGGCCGCGGGCGCCGACCTGCTCTGCATCGGCGCCGCCGTCGACCCGCCCCTGGTGGAAGCCATCGTCACCGAGATCATCAACGCCACCACCGACGGCCGCCTCCGGATCGCCCGCCTGGAGGAGGCCGCCACCCGGACCACGAGCCTCGCCACATGGGCCACCCCGCCCTCACCCACCTCGACCGGCCTCGCCACAGCTGCCGCTTCGTCCTCGCCCACCCCGAGAAGCAACCCCTCCGCCGGTACGCCGGACGAAACGGTCCCGCCGGACGAAACTGTTTCGCCGGGTGAAGCAGTCCTGCCGAGTGAAGCGGTCCGGCCGAGTGAAGCAGTCCGGCCAAGTGAAGCCGGTGCCCCCGACGCCGTGATCCGCCGGTCCGATTTCGAGTTGGGAGTGACCGCCGCCCGTCTCGGGATGCGGGTGGAGGGGTCTGCGGCGAGGCTGCGGTCGCCGCTGGTGGTCCGGTTCGTCGCAAGCCGGTCGATCGCGGAGGGCAAGGTGCCGTGGGGCCTGGCACCACACCTGACGACGGCGAGGAGGTTCGCAGCAGCGACCGCGGAGATGAACACGGCCGCGGCCGAGGAGAACGCAGCCGATGCGACGAAGGACACGCCCGCCGTGAAGAGGGACGCGGCCGCGGAGGAGATCGCGGTGGTGGCCGCCGAGTGCTCCGTGGAGTCCATTCTCGAACGCGCCGGAGAACGGCCGATCGTGCTGGTCGGGCGGCGGATCCACAACTCGGTGGCGGCTCGTGAGCTGATCGGGAGGCTGGCCGCGGACCGCCCGGTCGGGGTGGTGGAGATGGGCTGGCCGTCGTCCTGGCGACCGGCCGGTGTCGACGCCTTCGTCATCACGCACGGTGCGAGCCTGGCCAACGGTCGTGCCGCCGCCGAGGCCCTGACCCGGCAAACACTCGACATCACGCAGAGTGACTAGCAATTTGCTATATGTCGCTTATTAGAACTAATAACCGATACTTCTGCACTAATCGGGCCAACCGAACGGGCAGTCCCTGCACACAACGCTTCCGCGAACCGGCGATGGTCACCTAGCGTGACTGCCAGATGGTGGATCTGGGGACGCCGCGGGATCGACTCGGGACCAGTGGGAGACCGCGGCGCAGACGGTGAGCCGGGCACGGCACGACTTCGGGAGCAGCGTGCCGGCCCGGCTCATCACCTGAGGTTGGCTCAGGCCGCCGACGACGTCTTGACCAGCGTGCGGATCTGCCGCAGCAGCACCGACAGCGCCGCCAGGTCGGCGGGAGCGTCCTCCACTCGGCCCATCGCATTGGATGCCCGCGCGATGGACGCCGCGTTCACCTGTTCCCATTCGGAGACCCGGTCCTCGGGGGTCTCGGTCGGCGGTGTCGACTGGAGAACCTCGGCGGTGAGCCCGGCGAGTGCGGCGTACAAGTCGTACCGCAGCGCCATCCGGGCCAGTGTCTGCCAGCGGTCGCCGCGCGGCAGCCGGGAGATGTGCGACAGCAGCACGTCCACCCCGAACCGCGCGGACAGCACGAAGTAGACCCGGGCCACCTCGCCGGCGTCCCGGCCGACGGCGGTGGCGGTCTCCAGGATGTCGAGCAGGCCGAACCCGTAGAACACCCGGCTGACCACTCCGGCCAGGTCTTCCGGAACGCCCTTGCCGGTGAGTTCGTCGGCTCGTTCGGAGAGGGCCCGCCGTTCCGTGCCGACCATCACCTCGGGCAGCCGGGGCAGCAGATCGGAGATGCCGGACCGGAGCCGGGCGGTCTCCCCGGCCACGTCGATCGGCGAGCGCCGGGTGCTGACCAGCCAGCGGACGGCCCGGTCGAGCAGTCGCCGGGTCTCCAGGAAGACGAGGGTCTGCGCGGCGGTCGGCACCCGGTTGTCCAGGGCCTCACCGGCGGCCCAGACCTCTTCCAGGCCGTAGACGTCCCGGATCACCACGTAGGCGCGGATGACGTCGGCGGCCGAGGCCCCGCTCTCCTCCATGGCACGGTGCACGAACGAGGTACCGCCGCGGTTGACGATCTCGTTGACCAGCGCCGTGGAGATGATCTCCCGCCGCAGCCGGTGCCCGGTCATCCGGCCGGCGAAGCGCTCGCGCAGCGGTGTCGGGAAGTACTGGTGCAGTACGTCGGTGGTCCACGGTTCGTCGACGATGACGTCGGCGAGGACTTCACGTTCCAAACTGATCTTGACGTACGCCAGCAGAACGGCGAACTCCGGAACCGAGAGGCCCTCCCCGTTCTCGTCCCGGACGGCCAGCTCCTTGTCGGTGGGCAGCGCCTCGAGTTCCCGGTTGAGGACGCCGCGCTCCTCCAGGGCCTTCAGCATCCGCCGGTGCACGGGCAGCAGCGAGTGCGCCTGCGAGCGTGCGTTGCCGAGCGCCATCGCCTGCTCGTAGTTGTCCCGCAGCACCATCTCGCCGACCTCGTCGGTCATCGCGGCGAGCAGCTCGTCCCGCTCGGGCAGTGTCATCTCGCCGTCGGCGACCGCACCACCGAGCAGGATCTTGATGTTGACCTCGTGGTCCGAGCAGTCCACACCGGCCGAGTTGTCGATGAAGTCGGTGAAGACCAGGCCGCCGTTGCGGGCGAACTCGATCCGGCCCTTCTGGGTGAGCCCCAGGTTGCCGCCCTCACCGACCACCTTGACCCGCAGGTCGGCCCCGTTCACCCGGATCGCGTCGTTGCCCTTGTCACCGACCTCGGCATGCGACTCGGAGGCCGCCTTCACGTAGGTGCCGATGCCGCCGTTGAAGAACAGATCGACAGGGGCCCGCAGGATCGCCCGCATCAGGTCACCGGGGCTGATCACCGCAGCCTCGCCCAGACCGAGCGCCGCGCGGACCTGCGGGCTGACCGGGATCGACTTCGCCGACCGCGGGTAGACGCCGCCCCCCTCGCTGATCAGCGCCTTGTCGTAGTCGTCCCAGGAGGACCGGGGCAGGTCGAACAGGCGCTTGCGTTCCTCGTACGAGATCGCTGAATCGGGGTTCGGGTCGAGGAAGACGTGACGGTGGTCGAAGGCGGCGACCAGCCGGATGTGCCGGGAGAGCAGCATGCCGTTGCCGAAGACGTCGCCGGACATGTCGCCGACACCGACCACGGTGAAGTCCTCGGTCTGGGTGTCGACGCCCAGGTCCCGGAAGTGCTTCTTGACCGATTCCCACGCGCCGCGGGCGGTGATGCCCATCTTCTTGTGGTCGTAGCCGGCCGAGCCGCCGCTGGCGAACGCGTCGCCCATCCAGAACTCTTTGCCGACCGAGATCTCATTGGCGATGTCACTGAACGTGGCGGTGCCCTTGTCCGCGGCGACCACCAGGTAGGGGTCGTCGCCGTCGTGCCGGATCACGTCCGCGGGCGGCACGATCTTGCCGCTCTGGATGTTGTCGGTGACGTCCAGCAGGGCGGTGATGAAACGCTTGTAACACTCCACCGCCTCGTCCCGGTCGCCCGGTTTCTGCTTCAGGACGAAGCCGCCCTTGGCACCGACCGGCACGATCACCGAGTTCTTCACCATCTGCGCCTTGACCAGGCCGAGCACCTCGGTACGGAAGTCCTCGCGCCGGTCCGACCAGCGCAGACCACCACGGGCGACGGCACCGAACCGCAGGTGCACACCCTCGAACCGGGGCGAGTAGACGAAGATCTCGAACTTCGGCCGGGGCTGCGGCAGGTCCGGGATCGCCTGCGGGTCCAGCTTGAAGGCCACGTAGGACTTCGGCCGGCCGTCCGCCCCGCGCTGGAAGAAGCTGGTCCGCAGGGTCGCCTCGATCAGGGTCAGGTAGGAGCGCAGGATCCGGTCCTGATCCAGGCTCTCCACCTGGTCGAGCAGGCCGGTGATCCGGTCCCGCACCTCGGTGGCCTTCCGGGCCCGCTCGGCCTCGCCCACCTGCAGCGCCGGCGAGAACCGGACCTCGAACAGCTCGACCAGCAGCCGGGCGATCTCCGGGTACGTGGTGAACGTCGACTCCAGGTACCGCTGGGAGAAGACGTTGCCGGTCTGGCGCAGGTACTTCGCGTAGGCGCGCAGCACCACCACCTGACGCCAGGTCAGCCCGGCCAGCAGGACCAGCTCGTTGAAGCCGTCCACTTCGGCCTCGCCCCGCCACGCCGCCGCGAAGGCGTTCTCCACCTGCGGGCGCACCTCGGCCAGCTCGCGGTGACCGGACGGCGGCAGCAGACCGAAGTCGTACAGGTGGATGACGTCGTCCTCGCGACGGATCTCGTACGGCCGCTCGTCGGTGACCTGGACACCCAGCGAGTGCAGGACCGGCAGGACCGCGGAGAGCATCATCGGCTCGCCGACCCGGTAGACCTTGAACCGCACGTCCCGCTCGTCCGGCTCCGGGTACCCGTCCGGCCCCAGCCGGCGGCGCCGGAACAGGTGCATGGAGAGCTGACCGGCCTCCTCCAGCAACTCCAGTTTGGCCAGATCCTGCATACCCTCGTACGGCGTGTGGGTGTTCTTGTAGCTCTCCGGGTAGGCCGCGGAGTAGCGCAGGAACAGTCGGCGCGCCTGCTCGTCGCCGAGTTTGCGCTCCAGCACCAGGGAGAAGTCGTCGTCCCACATCCGGGTGGCGTCGGCGAGCAACTCGGCCAGCGCGTTCGGGTCGAGCTGCTGGCCGGGCGGCGACGCCGGATCGGTGCGGACGATGAAGTGCACCCGTGCGAGCAGCCGCTCGGTGACCCGGGTGGTGTAGTCGACGCCGACCCCGTTCAGCTCGCGCAACAGGATCTCCTGCATACGCAGCCGGTTGCCGGTGGTGAACCGGTCCCGGGGCAGGTAGATCAGGCAGCTGATGAACCGGCCGTAGCCGTCCCGGCGCAGGAACAGACGCAACTGGCGGCGGCCGGCCATCCGGAGCACACCGACGACCGCCTCGTACAGGTCGTCGGTCTTGATCTGGAACAGCTCGTCGCGGGGGTACGTCTCCAGGATCTGCAGCAGGTCCTTGCCGGAGTGGCCACGCGGCGACAGGCCGGACCGGTCCATCACCTCCTGCACCTTGCGCCGCACCACCGGCAGCTCACGGACGCTGGTGCGGTAGGCCGAGCTGGAGAACAGCCCGAGGAAGCGGCGCTCGCCGACCACCCGGCCGGCGTCGTCGAACATCTTCACGCCGATGTAGTCGAGGTACGCCGACCGGTGCACGGTGGCCCGCGAGTTCGCCTTGGTGATCATCAGGAGCCGCTGCTCGATGGCCCGCTCGTACACCTCGGGGGCCATCTCGGCGGCGAGCTTGCGCGGCTTTCCGGCGCCGCGCAGTATCCCCAGCCCGGTGCCCGGGGCGGCGGTCAGGAAGCCCTCGTCGTCCAGGCGGTACTCGCGGTAGCCGAGGAACGTGAAGTGGTCGTCGGCCAGCCAGCGGAGCAGCTCGATCGAGTCGGTGACGTCCTTGTCCGGGACCGGCAGGTCGGCGCCGCCCAGTTCGTCGGCGATGTCCACCGCGCACTGCCGCATCCGGGGCCAGTCCTCGACCGCGTCCCGCACGTCGGTGAGCACCCGTCGCACCTCGTTGAGCAGCTGCTCACGGGCGTCCGGGCTGCGCACCGGGTCGATCTCGATCCGGATCCAGCTCTCCACCAGGTCGCCGTCGATGGCGTCGTCCGGCTCCACCTCGGCCTCGAGCTGGGCGAGCGCGCCGAGCGGTTCGCGGCGCACCACGATAAGCGGGTGGACCATCAGATAGACCTGGAGATTGTGCGCGGTCAGCAGCGCTATCACCGAGTCGACCAGGAACGGCATGTCGTCGGTGACGATCCGCAGCACGCTGTGCGCCTGCGGGCCGGACGGCTCGGTGATGGCCAGTTTCAGCTCACCGGGCAGCCTGTCCCGGGCCAGCTCGCGGTGCTCCACCGCGGCCGCGAACATCTCGTCGGGTGTGTAACCGACCAGCTCCTCGTCGGGCGCGAACCGCCAGAAGCGGCCCACCAGCGACGCGGTCGAGTGATCGTCACCCGCCCGCTCGACGGCCTGGGCCACCAGCCGTTCGGCGTTCGGTACCTCGTCGTCGATCTCACCCTCGTCGACGAGCCGCTCCGACCGCAGTAACGCGGTCTGATCGGAATCGGTCGCTGCCTCTTCGGCGACACCCATGGTCCGGCGCTCCCCTCACCCACGGCACTGTGGGCTCGAACATGTCGAGCACAGCCTAGAACTACCACCCCGCCACCGTTCACACCCAGGGTGTGCCAGAGGGGCTTCGGGGCTTATCACCCGCTGCGGGTCACCCGAGACGGGCATGTACCCATTACCGTGCGTCCTAGCCGACCCGTCCGAAGTCGCCGAAGGGACCCCCATGCGCCGCACCACGGCCGGCCTGGCCGCCCTGCTCCTCCTCACCACGGGAGGGCTGGCCGGCTGCTCCACGGACCCGGCCGGGGACACCGTCGACGACTTCCTGAAAGGGTGGAGCGGAGGCGGTGACCTGAACTCGGTCGGGTTCGTGACAGCGGCCGGCGCGAAGATCCCGGCAGCCGACGTCTCCACCCAGATCAAGGCCCTCTACGGCGACCTCGCCGACCAGGCCCTCGCGGTCAGCACCGCCGGGGAGACCACGGAGACCGGGGACAACGCCACCACCCCGATCACCGTGAAATGGACACTGCCCGGCGGCGTCGAGTGGAGTTATCCGAGCACGGTGCGCTCCACCAAGGCCAAGAGCGACGGCTGGCAGGTCGTCTGGGAACCCGCGGTGGTCCAGCCCGACCTGGTCGCCGGGGAGAAGCTGCGGCTGCGCCGGGTCGCCGCCGTCCGCGCCGCGATCAACGACGCCGCGGGGAAACCGCTGGTCTCCCCGCAGAAGGTGGTCGTCGTCGGGGTCAGCCCGGAGAAGATCAAGGACCTGGCGAAGCTCAAGACCGCCCTGGCGAAGGCGTTCGACGAGGTCGAGGTCGAGGTCGACATGTCCGATCTCGAGGACCGGGTGGCCAAGGCCGACCCCGGCGCCTTCCTGGATCTGATCACCCTGCGGCGGCCGGCCTACGACAAGATCCGGGACGACGTACGCCCCCTGCCCGGCACCGTCTTCCGCGAGGAGACCCGTCAGCTGGCACCCACCCGGGAATTCGCCCGCGCCCTGCTCGGCACGGTGGACGCCGCCACCGAGGAGGACATCGGCGAGTCGGCCGGCGCGCTGGCCATCGGCGACACCACCGGACACGGCGGCCTGCAGCAGAAGTACGAGACCACGCTGCGCGGCACCCCCGGACTCAAAGTGGTGATCGCCCGCGAGGCCGCCGACGGCGTCACCGAGGACGCCGAACTCTTCGCCTCGGCACCGGTCGACGGCAAACCGATCAAGGTGACCTTGGACACAGCCGTGCAGAGCGCCGCCGACAAGGCGCTCGCCGGCGAGAAACAGGCCAGCTCCCTGGTCGCCGTCCGGGTCAGCGACGGCGCCGTGCTCGCCGCCGCCAACGGTCCCGACGCGGGCGGGGTGAACACCGCGTTCACCGGTCAGGTCCCGCCCGGATCCACCTACAAGATGATTTCCGCGTACGGACTACTCGCCCGCGACGCCGTTACCGCCGACACCACAGTCGCCTGTCCGAAAACGGTCAGCGTTGACGGTCGCGAATTCAAGAACTCGAACGACCAGGCGCTCGGCGCCGTCCCGTTCCACGTGGACTTCGCCAAATCGTGCAACACCGCCTTCGCCAGCCTCGCCCCCAAACTGACCGCCGCCGGCCTCCAGGAGGCGTCCACCGCCCTCGGCATCGGCGCCACCTGGGACCTCGGCGTCGACTCCAGCTCCGGCCAGGTCTCCGACGGCGGCACCTCCACCGAACTCGCCTCCGCCATCTTCGGCCAGGGCAGCACCGTGGTCAGCCCACTCGCCATGGCCGTCGCCACCGCGGCCGTCGCCAAAGGCCAGTACCAGCCGCCCAAGCTGCTCCTCGAACCGGCACCGGCCCAGCCCGGCACCGCCGGACCACAACTCGACAAGGAGGCGCTCACCGACCTGCGCGCCATGATGCGGGAAGTGGTCACCGGAGGCACCGGCACGGCACTGCGCAGCGTCCCCGGCAAACCGGTGTACGGCAAGACCGGCACCGCCGAATTCCAGACCGGTTCCGAGGACACCCACTCCTGGTTCGTCGGCTACCAGGACGACGTGGCCTTCGCGGTGATGGTGCAGAAGGGCGGCGCAGGCTCCGAGGCCGCCGTCCCGATCGTCAAGCGTTTCCTGACCGCCCTCGACAAGTAGCGGCCCGCCGGCCGCTTTCCCCGGAAAGCGGCCACCCGGCTACCCCTGCCACCCGGCTACCCAGGCAGTCAACGGTCAGGCGACCGGCTCAGCGGGCATCGCCGTTCCCCAGCTGACCCGCAGCTAGATCTACGATCAGGCAGCCCCGGGCGGGAAACCGCCCAGCAGTCCGGGGGCCGCAACCGGGCGGCTGCTCGCCGCCGGCGGATCGACCGGCGGGCGGGGACGCAGCATGCCGGGCCGGGTGGCGGGCAGCGGCTCCGAGTCGAGCAGCGGCGCGGAACCGAGCGGCCGGGACAGCAGGCGAACCTCGGGGCCGGCCCGTTCCGGGCGGACGGCCGCTGTCAGAGCCGGTTGCTCCTCAAGCGGTTGCTCCTCAACCGGGTGCTCATCAACCGGCTGCTCCTCAGCCACGCCCTCCGTTCCGGCTTCCTCTCCGGCTTCCACGGGTTCAGCACTGTCCACGGAGTCCTCCGGGAGAGCGCCCTCCGGCTCCTTCGCTTCCTCCGCCTCCACGGTGACGGCCTCCATCAGAGACGTGCCCTCCGCTGAAGGGTCGCCCTCAGCTGAGAGGTCATCGTCCGACGAACGGTCGCCGTTCAGGGAAGGGCCGTCATCTGAAGAAGGGTCGGCATCCAGAGAAGGGTTGCTGTCCGGAGACGGGGCGTCATCCGTCGCCAGGGCCGCGGCCAGAACGAAGTCGGCGTCATCGGCCAGGCTTTCATCCTCGGTGGGCACCGGCTTGACGTTCGCGGAGCGAAGGGCGGACGAAGTGATTATCAAGTCGAGAGTGGTCACCGGCGAGAAGGGCTCGAGCACCGCGGGATCAACCGCCTCCGGCCCCTCATCCGCATCATCGAGATCGCCGGAACCATCAGGATCATCTGAAGCCTGGAGATCGCCCGCGGCTTCGAGATCGACCGGAGCTTCGCGGCCATCCTGAATGTCGAGGCCGGCCAGGACGCCGGGACGGTCCGAGATATCGAGATCGTCTGGATCGTCAAGGGTGTCCGGGCCGTGAAGGTCGTCCGGGACATGAAGGTGCGGGACGTCAAGGTCGGCCGGGACGTCAAGGTCGGCCGGGATCTCGGAGTCGGCCGGGACGTCGAGGAGTGCGGCAGGCTGGCCGTCCAGGTCGCGGCGGGCGGCGACCAGATCCGGCCGGGCCGCGGCGTTGCGGACCGGCGACAATCCGCTGACGACCGCCGACGTGATCTCGGCCGCGTGCCGGCCGTCGGGGTCGTAGTCCGGGTCGAAGACGGTGATCTCCACGCCCAGGCAGTGCGGCGAGTCCACCAGCCCGGCGAGCAGCAGTTCCAGTTCGGGGAAGGCGATGCCGCCGGGGTCTGGCGCGTCGACGGCGGGCATCACCGCCGGGTCGAGGACGTCCACGTCGATGTGCACCCAGTATCCGGCGCAGTCGACGAGCTGGTCCCGGGCCCACTGGGCGCTGCGGGCGGCCCCTTCGGCACGCAGGGCCGGCACCGGCCGGGTGACGATGCCGGCGGCCTGCAGGTCGAGCCGGTACTCGTCCTGGGCCCGGATGCCGAGGACGACCACGTCGATGTCGCGGAAGTAGGGCCGCCGGGACTCGATGGCCGCCAGGTCGGCTTGGCCGCGGCCGGTGACGAGGGCGAGGTCCTCTCCAGCGGCGGCGCCCACATAGGAGGCGTTGCCGGGGTGCCGGAAGTCGGAGTGCCCGTCCACGAAGACCAGGCCGATGCGTCCGCCGACGGCGTCGCCGAGCCGGTGCATGGCGACGCCGGAGCCGATCAGTATCGAGCAGTCACCGCCGAGCACCACCGGGAACTCGCCGTTGTCGAGGATCACGCCGATCCGGTCGGCGAGCGCTTTCGAGTAGGCGGCGATCTCGGGCGCGTGGGCGACACCGTCGCCGGGACGCCAGTCACCCGGGTCGTACCGCGGCGGGGTCAGGCAGCCCGCGTCGCGGGCGCCGAGCCGGGCCAGCAGACCCTGGTCACGGAGGGCGCCGGGCGCCTTGGCACAGCCCGGGACCGACGTCGCGGTCGGCGGGCGCAGGCCGAGATTGGACGGTGCGTCCAGAACGGCGATGCGGCGCACGACGCCCCCCTTGTCCTCGAAAATCTAGAAGAGTGCGCTGGCCAGGGCGCGTCTCGCACCGGCTACCGCGGGGTCGTCGGGGCCGGCCACGGAGAACAGCGACAGCAGGTGTTTGCGCACCGCTTCCCGGTCCTCGCCGCTCGTCTTCTTGACCAGGGCGACCAGACGCTGGTACGCCAGGTCGGCGGTACCGCTGAGCACCTCGATGTCGGCGGCGAGCCGCTGGGCCGCCACGTCGGAGGGGTCGGCGTCGGCCTTGGCCAGGGCGGCGGCCGGGTCCACGCCGGAGATCCGCCGGTAGAGCTCGACCTGGGCGAGACCGGACTCGGCGGCCGCGTCGGCGGGCGACTCGGCGAGGATCTTCCGGTACGCCGCCTCGGCCGCGTCCAGGTCACCACCCATCAGGGCGTCGTCGGCCTCGTCCAGCCGCGGGTCCTCGGGGACGGCCACGCTGACTCCGGCGGCTTTGAGGACGGCGTCGATGTATTGCCGGATCTGGGTCTCGGAGAGGACTCCGCTGAAACCCTCCACCGGCTGGCCGCCGATCACCGCGGTCACCTGCGGGATGCCCTGGACCCGGAAGACCTGCGCGAGGCGCGGGTTCACGTCCACATTGACCTTGCCGAGGATCCAGGCGCCCGCGTACTCCTCGGCGAGGCGTTCCAGCACCGGCGAGAGCTGCTTGCAGGGCTCGCACCAGTCGGCCCAGAAGTCGAGCAGGATCGGCGTGGTCACCGACAGCTCCAGGACGGACTGGAAGTCGGCTTCGTTGACCTCGATGACGGTCTCCGGGGTGACGCCCGGGATGCCGCTGGGGGCAGCGCCGGGAGCCTCGCCGGCCGGGGCCGCGGGTCGGGTCGGCGCGGCCGGCCGGGCCGGGGCCGAGGGGCGCAGCGCGCTGAGGTCGACCGCGCCGCGGGTGAAGATCGACGGAGTGGTCCGTGGGTCGCTCATGGTTACCTAGTCTCGCACGCTGTCACGCCTGTTCGCGTCGCCACCAGCCCGCCGATATCGGACGTCACAACGGGTGTCAGAACCGGGGCGGCTCCCGATAGACGCCCCACTCCGATTTGAGCACACCGCAGATCTCGCCGAGGGTCGCTTCGGCGCGGGCGGCGTCCAGCATCGCCGGGATCATGTTCCGGCCGTCGCGGGCGGCGGCGACCATGTCGTCGATCGCGGCCTTCACCCGTACCGCATCGCGTTCGCCTTTGCGGGTGATCAGCTCGCGCCGCTGGACCTCCTCGACCTCATGCGACACACGAAGGATCTCCAGTTCCTTGGCGACGGTGCCGGTGTGCGCGTTCACCCCGACCACCTTCTTGTCGCTTCGCTCCACCGATTGCTGGTACGCGAAAGCCGCCTCGGCGATGTGCGCGGTGAACCAGCCGTCCTCGATGCCGCGCAGGATCCCGGCGGTGATGGTGCCGTCGTGGCCCAGTCCGCGGATCCGGGTGAAGATCTCTTCGGCTTCGGCCTCGATCCGGTCGGTGAGCGCCTCCACGAACCAGGAGCCGCCGAGCGGGTCGGCCACGTTGGCCACCCCGGTCTCCTCCATCAGCACCTGCTGGGTGCGCAGGGCGATCTCGGCGGACTCGTCGGTGGGCAGGGCGAGGGTCTCGTCGAGGGCGTTGGTGTGCAGCGAGTTGGTGCCGCCGAGGATCGCGGCGAGCGCTTCGACGGCGGTCCGGACCACGTTGTTGACCGGCTGCTGGGCGGTCAACGACACACCGGCGGTCTGGGTGTGGAACTTCAGCCACAGTGCTTTCTCGCTGGTGGCGCCGTAGTCGTCGCGCAGGTGCCGGGCCCAGATCCGGCGGGCGGCCCGGAACTTGGCGATCTCTTCGAAGAAGTCGACGTGCGCGTCGAAGAAGAAGCTCAGGCCGGGTGCGAAGGTGTTCACGTCGAGCCCGCGGGAGAGGCCGAGTTCGACGTATCCGAACCCGTCGGCGAGGGTGTACGCCAACTCCTGCGCGGCGGTCGAGCCGGCTTCCCGGATGTGGTAGCCGCTGACCGAGAGCGGTTTGTAGCGCGGGATCTCGGCGGCGCAGTACTCCATCAGGTCGCCGATCAGGCGCAGGTGCGGCTCGGGGTCGAAGAGCCACTCCTTCTGGGCGATGTACTCCTTGAAGATGTCGGTCTGCAGGGTGCCGTCGAGTTTCGACAGGTCGGCGCCCTGGCGTTCGGCGGCGACCAGGTACATCACGAACACCGGAATCGCCGGGCCGGAGATGGTCATGCTGGTGGTGACGTCCTGCAGCGGGATGCCGTCGAAGAGCACGTCCATGTCGGCGGCCGAGTCGATCGCCACCCCGCAGTGGCCGACCTCGCCGAGCGACTCGGGCTCGTCGGAGTCCCGGCCCATCAGGGTGGGCATGTCGAAGGCGACGCTCAGGCCACCGCCACCGGCGGCCAGGATCATCTTGTACCGCTCGTTCGTCTGCCGGGCGTTGCCGAAGCCGGCGAACTGCCGGATGGTCCAGGTCCGGCCGCGGTAGCCGGTGGGGTGCAGGCCGCGGGTGAACGGGAACTCGCCGGGCCATCCGATCCGCTCGAAGCCGGGGTGGTCGGCTCCGTCAGGCGGCCCGTAGACCGGATCGACAGTGGCACCGGAGAGCGTGGTGAAGTCGGCGTCCCGTTTGCGGGCCGCGTCGTAGCGTCGTTGCCAGCGCTCCCGGCCGGCGTGGATCTCGGCAGCGTCCATTCCGCCATCGTAGAGCAGAACTGAACGATCCCTAAGGATTCCATCGATCATCGTGGTGAATGAACTACAAGGGGTTTCCCTACTGTCGCGTACGCCCTGTCCAGACAAGTCTGGAAACAGAGGCAACCCTTCCCCACCGCCCCGGTAGCGCCCGCCAACGCTGCCGGGGCACCCCCCATCCGGGGCTCCTCACAGCCGGTGCTCGAGGATCCACGCCTGCGGGTCACCCTTGCGGTGCAGGAACCGCATGACGGCGGGCGTCATCGCGTCCCGGATCGCGGCACCGACCGGACCGGCCAGCTTCATACTGCTCGACCGCCGCCCGGCGGCGACCACCTTCTCCACCCGCGGCCGGCGGATCGTCACGTAGTCGGTGAGCGCCGCCGGCACCTCGACCTGCCGCCGCAGACAGGCCCCGAGGACCACGGCGTCCTCCAGCGCCATCGACGCGCCCTGGCCGGACGACGGCGCGACGGCGTGCGCGGCGTCGCCGGTGAGCACCATCCGGTCGCGATGCCAGAACGGGACCCGGCGCAGGTCACGGGTGTTCCACGGGCCGATGAGCTCGCTGGTGGCGGCGATCAGCCCGGCGGCCGGCTCATCACCGGCCAGTTCCAGCAGGTGGGCCCGCCAGCTCTCCGGGGTGAACTCGCCGGGCCGGACCGGTCGCTTGCGCGGCGGGTTGGCGAACCACCAGACCGAACCGTCCGGCGCGCTCGCCCAGCCGAAGAACGCCCGCCGCCCGAACGCCATCCGCATCTCCCCCGGCCGGGACGCGAGCCCCGCCGGGACCGGGCCGTCGGTGAAGCCGCCGCTGTTGAGCAGGCCCAGATAGAACGGCTCAGGAGCTTCCGGGGCAACCGATTCGCGGGTACGTGAATGCAGACCGTCCGCCCCGACAAGCAGGCCGGCCACCACCGTGGCGCCGCCCTCGAACTCGGCGGTCACCCGCTCCGGGCCGGCCGTGGCGGCGGTCAGGCGATGCCCGTACCGAATCTCCACGCCCTGCTCTTCCGCCTCCGCCCGCAGAGCCGCGTAGAGATCCGCCCGCCGGATCGTGGTGGTGACCGTCCCGTCCGGCATCGGCCCGCCGAGTGGCAGCTCGGCCAGCAGCCGCCCGGAGGCTGCGGACAGCCCGACGGTGGGGGTGGCGAACCCGCCAGCCAGCACGGTGGCCGGGTCCAGGCCGAGCGAGCGCAGCGCGTTCACCCCGTTCACCGCGAGCGTCAGCCAGAGCCCGCGCTCGGCGGCGCCCGGCTCGGTGGCCTCGTAGACGACGGGCTCCCAGCCGGCTCGGCGGAGGGCGATGGCGGCGGCGGTCCCGGCGATGCCTCCACCGATAACGGCAGCAGTTTTAGTCATAAGATGACTATTGATGAGATGACTAAAAATCGTCAAGCCCTAAGCTGACGGTCATGAAGCGGTCTCCCCTGGCGATGGTTCTACTGGCCCTGCTCGTGGAGGCGCCGATGCACCCGTACCGGATGCAGCAGACGATCAAGCACCGAGGCCAGGATCAGCTGGTCAACGTGGCACAGCGGAACAGCGTCTACCAGATGCTGGATCGCCTGGCCCGGGAGGGACTGGCCCGGCCCGGCGGCACCAGCCGGGAAGCCGGGCGGCCGGAACGCACCGTCTACGAGATCACCGACGAGGGCACCACCACACTGCACCGGTGGCTGCGGGAGATGCTGCCCGAACCGGCCCGGGAGTTCCCCGAGTTCCCGGTGGCGCTCGCCTTCCTGCCGACGATCAGCCCCACCGAGA
>DATMVU010000553.1:0-4649 GCA_035562875.1 Actinoplanes sp.
GCTGGGGCCCGTCCGTGTTTTGTGGAGACGGAGTTACGGGGGTGGAGGAGGACCGGATTCGAACCGGTGTCTTCCGCCCTGCGGGAACGGCGCGACGACCTCTGCGCTACCAACCCCCACCCGGCAGGAATCGTAGTCGCCGCGATCATCGGCAAGGGGGTGGGGGACGACCGGATTCAAACCGATGTCCTTCGCCGTGACAGGGCGACGCGACGACCTCTGCGCTACGACCCCCACCCGGCAGGGATCGTAGTCGCCGGGAACATCGGTGCGGAGTGTGGGAGGGCCGGATTCGAACCGGCGTCCTCAACCTTGGCAAGGTTGCGCGACGACCTCTGCGCTACCGCCCACATCCACAGCGATCGTAGTCAGTGGGCGAGGATCACCGGGATCAGGGCCAGGACGGCGGGGACGGTCTGCACGTAGAGGATCTTGCGGCTGGCGGTGAGGGCACCGACCACGCCGGCCACCGCGACGCAGATCAGGAAGAAGACGATCGCCTCGAAGCCGCCGCCCAGCAGGCCCCAGATCAGGCCGGCGGCCAGGAAGCCGTTGTACAGGCCCTGGTTCAGGCCGAGGACCTTGGTCTGCTCGGCGAACTCGGGGGTCAGGTTGAACGCCTTGCGACCCTGCGGCTTGGTCCACAGGAACATCTCCAGGACCGCGATGTACACGTGGATCAGTGCCACAACCGCGGCCAGAACGTTCCCGATGATCAGCATGGGGGGAGATTACCGCCGAGGCCCCCACCCGGAACGCGCCGGTGGGGGCCTCGACTTGTCAGATCCGGCGCAGCCAGAAGGTCAGGCCCAGGGCCTCGTCGCGGTGCGCCTTCGCCTCCCACTCCGGTTCGCCCTCGCCGAACGCGGTGGCCAGCACCTCATCGGCGACCAGATCGCGGTGCGCCGCCAGGGCGGTCGCGGTCTGCTCGTCGGCGGTGGTCCAGCGCAGTTCGATCCGGTCCGAGATGTCCAGCCCGACGTTCTTGCGGGCTTCCTGGACCAGCCGGATGACGTCGCGGGCCAGGCCGGCCCGGCGCAGTTCCGGGGTGATCGCCAGGTCCAGGGCCAGTGTCGCCCCGGAGTCCGAGGCCACCGCCCAGCCCTCCCGCGGCGTCTCGGTGATGACGACCTCGCCGTCACCGAGTTCCACCGGCTCACCGGCGACGATCACGGTCGCCGTGCCCGCGGCCAGGTCCCGTTTCAGCGCTGCGGCGTCGGCGGCGGCGATCGCCTTCGCGACGTCCTGGACACCCTTGCCGAAGCGTTTGCCGAGGCTGCGGAAGTTGGCCTTGGCGGTGGTGTCCACCAGCGAGTCGCCGGAGGCCGACACCGGCAGCACCGACAGCACGTTCAGCTCGGCGGCGATCTCGTCGATGATCTCGTCGCTCAGGGTGTCGAAGCCGGGTGCCGACGCGAGGGACCGGGCCAGCGGCTGCCGGGTCTTCACCCCGGATTCGGCGCGGGCCGTGCGGCCCAATTCGACGAGGCGGCGGGCCAGGTTCATCTGCCGCCCCAGGCCGGCGTCGATCAGGTCTTCGTTCACCTGCGGGTACGAGGCCAGGTGCACCGACTCCGGCGCGGTCGGCTCGACCGGCACGATCACGTCCTGCCACACCTGTTCGGTGATGAACGGGGTGATCGGCGCCAGCAGCAGGGTGATCGTGCGAACCGCCTCGTGCAGGGTGGCGAGGGCGGCCGGCTCACCACGCCAGAACCGGCGGCGGCCCCGGCGTACGTACCAGTTGGACAGGTTGTCGATGAACGCCGCGAGCAGGCGCCCGGCCTCCTGCGTGTCGTAGGCGTCCATGGCCTTGTCGACGTTGCCGACCAGGATGTTCAGCTCGGACAGCAGCCACCGGTCGAGCACCGGCCGGTCCGCCGGGGCCGGGTCGGCGTCCGACGGGGTCCAGCCGGCCGCGCGACCGTAGAGGGCCTGGAACGCCACCGTGTTCCAGTAGGTCATCAGGGTCTTGCGGACGACCTCCTGCAACGTCTGCTGCCCGATCCGGCGGGCCGACCAGGGCGAGCCGGCGGCGGCCATGTACCAGCGGACCGCGTCGGCGCCGTGCTGGTCCATCAGCGGGATCGGTTCCAGGATGTTGCCGAGGTGCTTGGACATCTTGCGGCCGTCCTCGGCCAGGATGTGACCGAGGCAGACCACGTTCTCGTACGCCGAGCGCCCGAAGACCAGGGTGTTCACGGCCATCAGCGTGTAGAACCAGCCACGGGTCTGGTCGATCGCCTCGGAGATGAACTGGGCCGGGAAGCTGCGCTCGAACAGTTCCCTGTTCCGGTGCGGGTACCCGAACTGGGCGAACGGCATCGCGCCGGAGTCGTACCAGCCGTCGATGACCTCGGGCACCCGGGTCGCGGTGGCACCGCAGTGGCAGTCGAAGGTCACCGCGTCGATGTACGGCCGGTGCGGGTCGAGGGTGCTCAGGTCCCGGCCGGCCAGCTTGCCGAGTTCGGTGAGCGACCCGATCACGGTCAGATGGTTCTCCGGGCAGCGCCAGATCGGCAGCGGGGTACCCCAGTAGCGGGCCCGGGACAGCGCCCAGTCGACGTTGTTGGTCAGCCAGTCGCCGTACCGGCCGTGTTTGATCGTCGACGGATGCCAGTTGGTGCGCTCGTTCTCCTGCTGGAGCTGGTCGCGGATCGCGGTGGTCCGGATGTACCAGGACGGCTGCGCGTAGTAGACCAGCGGGGTGTGGCAGCGCCAGCAGTGCGGGTAGGAGTGCTCGTACGGCAGGTCGCGCAGCAGCAGGCCACGGGCCTGGAGATCGGCGACCAGCGGCGCGTCCGCGTCCTTGAAGAACTTACCGCCGACCAGCGGGACGTCCGGTTCGAAGGTCCCGTCCGGGCGGATCGGGTTGACCATCGGCAGGCCGTACGCCCGGCAGCTGGCGAGGTCGTCGGCGCCGAACGCGGGCGACTGGTGCACCAGGCCGGTGCCGCTCGCGGTGGTGACGTAACCGGCGAGGATCACGAAGTGCGAGTCGGGCACGTCGACCAGGTCGAACGGCCGCCGGTACGACCAGCGTTCCATCTCGCTGCCGGGGAAACCCTGCCCGGTCCGGGTCCAGCCCTCGCCGAGCGCGTCGTCGACCAGCGGATCGGCGACCACGACCTGCTCGGTGCCGTCGGTGACCACCACGTAGGTCACGTCCGGGTTCACCGCCACCGCGGTGTTGGACACCAGCGTCCACGGGGTGGTGGTCCAGACCGCCAGCGACGCCTGCCCGGCCAGCGGACCGGAGTCGAGTGGGAACCGGACGTACACCGAGGTGTCGACGACCGTCTCGTAACCCTGGTCCAGTTCGTGCGAGGAGAGCGCCGTCTGGTCCCGCGGGCACCACGGGGTGACCCGGAAGTCCTCGACCAGCAGGCCCTTGTCGAAGATCTGCTGGAGTGACCACCAGACCGACTCGACGTACTCCGGATCCATCGTCCGGTACGCGTCGTCCAGGTTGATCCAGTAGCCCATCCGCTCGGTCAACTCGGCGAACTCGCCGGTGTGCCGGGTGACCGAGTCGCGGCAGCGGGCGTTGAACTCGGCGATCCCGTACGTCTCGATGTCCTGTTTGCCGGCCAGGCCCAGTTCCTTCTCCACGGCCAGTTCCACCGGCAGGCCGTGACAGTCCCAGCCGGCCTTGCGCGGGACACGGAAGCCCTTCATCGTCCGGTAGCGCGGGAACATGTCCTTGAAGACGCGCGCCTCGATGTGGTGGGTACCCGGCATGCCGTTCGCCGTCGGCGGGCCCTCGTAGAAGATCCAGTCGGGCTTGCCCTCGCTCTGTGCGAGGCTGCGCGCGAACACGTCGTTGTCCTGCCAGAAGCGCAGGACCTCGTGATCGACGCCGGGCAGGTCGATCTGGGCCGGAACGGGTTTGTACATCGGGCCTTCCTCCATCGGCGTGACAGCACCAACAGAGGGACGAGGCAGTCGCCCCGCGGTACCACCCTCCTTGGTCACGGCGAACCGTGGCCCACTTCCTTCCCCGCACCGGATCTAGTCAGCTGACAAGCTTTTCTTCCGGCCGCTCCGGGGTGATCTTCACGCCGTGCACACCCCCGGGCTTCCACCGTCCCCGGGTCGCTCTGGGCTGCGTTCGGTGCTACTCGTCCCCATCCACGCCCGGTCAGGGTAGCCCAGAACCGGACGGCGCCTCACAGTCCGTACGTCTTTCCGATGATGTCCCGCTGGATCTCGCTGGTGCCGCCGTAGACGGTGGAGACCAGCGTGGCCCGGACGTGGCGTTCCATGTCGTACTCGGTGGCGTAGCCGTAGCCGCCCATCATCTGCATGCCGGCCAGGGCCACCTCCCGCGCCACCTCGGTCACCTTCAGTTTCACCATCGAACTCTCCCGGGGCAGCACCCGGCCTGGGTCACGGTCGGTGAGAGTGGCGACCCGGTGGACCAGCAGCCGGCAGCATTCGATCTCGGTGGCCAGGTCGGCCACCCGGTGGCGCAGCGCCTGGAAACTGCCGACCGGCCGGCCGAACTGCCGGCGCTGCCTGATGAAGTCCAGGGCGTCGTCGAAGGCGCGCTGGGCGGTGCCGAGCATCACCGCGGCCAGGATCAGGCGCTCGACGTTGAGGCCGGCCATCAACTGTTGCCAGCCCTTGTCCACACTGCCCAGCACGGC
>DATMVU010000554.1:0-8235 GCA_035562875.1 Actinoplanes sp.
CGGAGTCAGCGTGGCCCCGTGACAAGTCGACAGGTCCCCGGTCCACCGCGCGACGTCAGCGGTGGACCGGGCCGACCGGGCGCCCGCCGGGCCGAATGCGGTGGTCCCGGTCTTTCACGCCCGTGATCAGGACTTCTCCCCCACGTACCGCCGCGCAGTCGATCGCGACCGCCACCACACCGCGACGCCGAGCAGCACCGCCCACCCGGTGAGGCCGCCGACCAGAGCGATCGCCGCCGCCTGCCCCCAGTCACCGATGACCGTCTGCGGGACGCTCTCGGCGCTCACCGACGCCACCGCCATCGCGATCACCCGGGCCGCGGCCAGTGGTGGCAGCAGCCAGAACCAGACCTCCGGCGCTCCGGTCCGCGCCCCCGTCGTCAGCCCCACGAGGGTCATGAAGAACCATCCGACGCCGGCCAGCACCGCCACCGGAACCACCCGCCGCCGTTGCGCCAGCAGTATCCCGAACTCCGCGCCGACCAGCGCGAACAGTGGGAAGGCCAGCAGCAGCGCCCAGTACCGGGGTTCCTCCAGGGTGACCGCGGGCTCCCACAGCACCAGCCCGTCGCCCCCGACCCGTGCCCGGGAACCGCCCACCAGCCGGGCCGTCCCCACCACTGCCACGCCGATCCCGATGCCGGTCAGCACCGCCACCACCCGGCGCCGGGCGAGCGCCATCCCCACCACGAACGTCAGCAGGTGCCCGGCCAGCACTCCCGACGTGTTCCGCATGACCTCCCGGTGATATCGCCACTCCCACTGCTGGCCCTCACCCTGCGGGTCGAAGTTGACCAGTTCCTCGTAGAGCCACTCGTTGAGCGGCAGCAGAGCCAGGCCCAGGACCACCGCCAGGGGTATCGTCCACAGCGCTTTCATCCCGACAGCCTGCCGGTCTCCATAGGATGATCGCCATGCTGGTGATCTCCGCGGCCGACGTGCACACCCTGCTCACCCCGGCGGTGTGCCGTGACCTGATGCGCGCGGCCCTGGTCGCCGTCGCCGAAGGGCAGGTGTTCCTGCCGCTGCGCACGGTGATCCGCCCGCCCGGGCTGGCGGGCCTGCTCGGCCTGATGACCGCGCACCTGGCCGGCCCCGATCCGGTGTTCGGGCTGAAATCGGTGAACGTCTTCCCCGGCAACCCGATCCTCGGCAAGGACGCCCATCAGGGGGTGGTGACCCTGTTCGATCACGAGACCGGCGAGCCGGTGGCGATCGTCAACGCCTCCGCCGTGACCGAGATCCGCACCGCCGCCGTGTCCGCCCTGGCCACCCTCGCGCTGGCCCGCCCGGACGCCCGGGTGCTGACCATCTTCGGCACCGGCGTGCAGGCCCGCGCCCACCTGAACGCCCTGACCGCCCCCGAGTTCGGCTTCGACGAGGTGCGGGTCGTCGGCCGTACCTTCGACGCGGCGTTCCGCTTCGACGAACGGGCCCGCCCGTTCAACGACCCGGCCGAGGCGGCGGCCGGAGCCGACGTGATCGTCACCGCCACCACGTCCACCGATCCGATCCTGATGTCCGGCTGGGTGGCCCCCGGCACGCACATCAACGCGGTGGGCGCCTCGATCCCCACCGCCGCCGAACTCGACCCGTACCTGCTGGCCCGCGCACTGCTGGTAGCCGACCGCCGCGAATCCCTGCTGACCGAATCCGGCGACTACCTGCGGGCCTCATCCCTGATCGGCCCGAACCACCTGCACGGCGAACTGGGCGACATCCTGACCGGCCGCCTCCCCGGCCGGACCGACCCCACCCAGATCACCGTCTTCAAGTCCCTGGGCCTGGCCATCGAAGACGTCGTGGTGGCCCGCCACCTCTACGACCGGGCCCTGACGACGGACCACGGCCAGCGGGTCGCCTTCTGAGTCAGGTGGCGGGTTTCCAGCCCAGGGCCGGGCCCAGGTGGGTGGCCATGTCGGTGAGGATCTGGACGTAGTCGTCGTGGTCGAAGGTGAACGGGAGGGCGAACGCCACCTCGTCCACCTCCTGGAACGCCGCGTTCGACGCGAGTGTCGCGGCGATCTCGGCGGAGGTGCCGACGATGTCGGGGGCGAACATCATCCGGGCCGGGCCCTGCGGGGTCAGCGTGCGCGGGGTGCGCTTCTCCGCGTACGCCCGGTACTTCGCGTCCTGCTCGGGCGAGGCGCTGTCGGTGGGGATGACGACCAGGCCCTGGGACACGCGGGCAGCGGCGCCGTCGGGGTGGGCGGCCCGGAACGCGCGGATGTGGGACAGCTGGATCTCGTCGAAGTCTTCCGACTGCTCGGCTTTGACGACACTGCTGGTCAGGAAGTTCATGCCGTGGGCGCCGGCCCATTCGGCGGACCGGAGGGATCCGCCGCCGTACCACAGCCGGGACGCCAGGCCGGCCGCGTGCGGCTGGACCCGGTCGGAGAACTGCTCGAATCCCTGGTAGCCGCTGAACGAGGTGACCTTCTCCCCGCGTACCGCCGCGAGGAATCTCTCGACCCGGGTGAAGCTGAAGTCCTCCGCGGACGCCGTGTCCGGATAGAGGGCGTCCTTGACGTGCTCCCACTGCATCGGCGGGCCCACGCTGACGCCGGGGTTGACCCGGCCGCCGGAGAGCAGGTCGACGGTGGCGAGGTCTTCGGCGAGGCGTAGCGGGTTCTCCCAGCCGAGCGGGATGACAGCGGTGCCGAGTTCGATGCGGCTGGTGCGCTGGGAGGCGGCGGCCAGCACGGCGACCGGGGAGGAGATGCCGAACTGCAGGTGCCGGTGGCGCAGCCAGGCACTGTCGAAGCCGAGGCGCTCACCCAGCTCGATGATCTCCAGCGTGGACTCGTGGCCCCGGCGCGGGTCGGCCTCGTCGAACAGGCCGATGGTGAGAAAACCCAGCTTGCTCAGCATGAGATCACCCTAGACCCGGCAATCCCCCGTGAGTCAGTGGGAGTTACCCAGGCCACTAATCTGTCCTACATGTCGACGATCCGGTCCCGTCCGTACCTGTGGATCATGGCGGTTGTCGCCCTGGTGGCCGGCCTCGGTGTCGCGGTGCTGCTGAACCGGGGCGAGAAGGCGCCGATACAGCAGGCCGCCCCGGTGGTCGCCGGCAGCGAGCCGGTGTCCGTGCCGACAAGAACCGTCACAACCCCTCCCGGCGACCTCCCGGTGGTCGCCTACGCGAAGGGCCCGAAGGGTCTCCCCACCGACCCGGCCCCGACGTCCCCGGCACCGATCACCGAGGCGCTGCGCCCGGCCACGAGGACGGCGCTCTACGACGCCCCCGGCGGCAGGCCCCTGGCGTTCCTGCCCCCGAAGATCAGCGGCCTGGAGACGGTGGTCCCGATCGTGGCCCGCGAAGACGGCTGGGTGGCTGTGCTGGTTCCGGCCACGAACCGGAAGGTCGGATGGGTGCCGCCCGGCGACTGGACCATCGAGCCGCTGCGCGACCAGCTCACGGTGAGCCTGAGCGACCGCAGCCTGACCTGGCTGCGCGACGGCGAGGAGCAGGGCCGCTGGACGGTGGCGATCGGCGCGAAGAGGACGCCGACCCCGGACGGCCGCACCTACGTGATGGGCCGGACCGGGACCAGCGGTGCCGTCTTCGCCGGGCTGGACGCGCTGGTGCTGGCCTCGGTTCCGGAGGAGCCGGACAAGATGGCGGCCGTCTTCCAGGGCGCGCACACCGGCATCCACGCGTGGACGAACAGTTCCGCCTTCGGCCGCACCGTCTCCAACGGTTGTGTCCGGATGCCGCCGAAGGCTCAGCGGAAGCTGCTCGATCAGGTGACCGCGGGCACCCCGGTGATCGTCACGGCGTGACGGGCGCAGACCATCGTCCGGCTGATCGAGACACGCGGCCCCGGTCGCTGAACCGCGACGGCCGTGCGGAACCGGGACGCCGGCTGCGCGGCCCGCAGCATCTCGCGACGGACCTCGTCGAGCAGGTCGGGCATGGCCAGCCCGAGGGCCCGGCAGATCGCCGCGAGCACCTCCGACGATGCTTCCTTGGTGCCCCGCTCAACCTCGGACAGGTACGGCAGCGACACCCCGGCCTCGGCTGCGACCTGCCGTAACGTCCGCCCCTGACCCAACCGGACCCGGCGCAGCACCGCCCCGATAACCCTGCGCAGAAGTGGCATCCCGGTCTCCTCTCCCCGTGGCTCGTCCATCGCCATCATCGCTGGTTTCACCGGACGGTGCTAAGGTGGGCTCAACCCGATCCCGGATGCAGGCTCTGTCGGAGCCCCCGGAGGTCGAATTTCCCCCCACCGCGTCACGCGGTTTCCACGGCCTCGTCTGCCGTCGTTTCGAATCGAGAACCATCATGTCCACATCCGTGTCCGTCGACGGCATCGTCGACGTCATCAACGACCGCGCCTGGCTGCGGACCAGCGGCTACGCGCCCTCCCCCGACGACATCGCCCTGCCCCGGAGCCTCCGGTTGCGCAAGGGCGACCATCTGACCGGCACCCTGGAGCAGCCGATCGTCAACGGCCGCCCGCCGGGTCCGCGTCCCGACTTCTACCAGCTCACGTCGGTGCACCCGCACGAGCGGCTGTTGCTGGAGACCGAACCGCACATCCTCACCACCCGGGTCGTCGACCTGTTCATGCCGATCGGCAAGGGCCAGCGGGCGTTGATCGCCGCCCCGCCGAAGGCCGGGAAGACCACTGTCCTGCAGGACATCGCCACCGCGATCGCCCAGAACCATCCGGACTGTCACCTGATGGTGCTGCTCGTCGACGAGCGCCCGGAGGAGGTGACCCACATGCAGCGGACGGTGAAGGGCGAGGTGATCGCGGCGACCTTCGACCGGCCGCCGCAGGAGCAGACAGCCGTCGCCGAGCTGGCCGTGGAGCGCGCGAAACGCCTGGCCGAGCAGGGTCAGGACGTGATCCTGCTGATGGATTCGCTGACCCGGCTGGCCCGCGCGCACAACCTGATCGCCCCGGCGAAGGGCCGGACCCTGACCGGCGGCCTCGACCCGACCGCCCTCTACCCGCCGAAACGCCTGCTGGGTGCGGCCCGGGCGCTGGACGGCGGCGGTTCGGTGACGGTGATCGCGACGGCCCTGGTGGAGAACGGCTCCGCGATGGACACACTGATCTTCGAGGAGCTGAAGAGCACCGGCAACGCCGAACTGAAACTGGACCGCCACCTGGCCGAGTCCCGTGTCTTCCCGGCCGTCGACATCGCCGCCTCCGGCACCCGGCACGACGAACTCCTGCTGCACCCCGACGAGTTGCCGCTGGTCAGCCGCCTGCGCCGGGCGGTCAAACTCCAGCAGCTACTGCCCCAGCTCCGCGCCACACCGTGCAACGCGGCGCTACTTCAAAAGATCAAAACCACGCTTTAGTACGCCTACGCCGGGCCCCGTGACTACCCCGCGAGCCAGGCGGCCCGCCCGGGCCGCGACGCGGCCGCCGGGCGTGAGCGATCCCGCACGGTCACACCCGATGGTCCCGGGCGATCTGCTCGACCGCCTCCTTGGCTTCGGCGAGTCCCGCCCCGGTCCGGTCCCGGTAGGCCTTGACCGCGTGAATCTTCCGCCCACCCCGCAGATGCTCGACGACGTCCGGGTGTTCCGGCTCCGGCAGCGTGATCCCGTGATGTGCCATGATCAGGTCGAGTTTCCGCTCGATCCCGGCGATCCGCTGGAGAGTCCGGGTGTGCCTGTTCTGCGCGGCGGAATGGACGATCAATGCGATGAGCAGCATCAACGGCGCGATCAGGGTGAAGGTCAGGATCTCCATCCCGTCATGGTGCCCCACCCCGGCCATAGCGTGCCGCCGGGTGGGTGGGGCTTGGCTAGTGGGTGACCCGGACCGTCAGGGTGCAGGTGTCGTCGTCGGGGCTCGGGGTGTGCAGCAGTTCGACCTCGGCGGTCGCCAGCAGGTCGCGGACCTCGGCGAACCGGCCCTCCGGCAGGCCGCGCCGCTCGACCAGGCCGTCGGTGAAGAAGAGCATCAGGTCGCCGGGTTCGAGACGGGTCCGGGTGACTGGGAAGACGGTCTCCGGTTCGGCACCCAGCAGCAGGCCGGGCGGCCGCTCCAGCTCGGTGACGGTCCCGTCCCGGCGCAGCAGCGGCGGTGGATGACCGGCCCGGGCCCACGGCAGTTCCCGGGTCCGCGGATCGTAGAAACCGATCAGTGCCGTCCCGGTGATCTCGAGTTGCAGGCACAGCCGGTTCATGTGGGCGAGCAGTTCCGCCGGGTCCCGCAGACCTATCGACAGCCACGCCACCAGCGCGAACCGCAGGTGCGCCATCCCGCTCGCCGCTTCCAAGCCGTGCCCGGCCACGTCGCCGATGGCGAGCGCCACCAGGCCCTCCGGCAGGGTCTGCGCGTGGTACCAGTCGCCGCCCACCTTGGTGGTGCTCTCGGCCGGCAGGTAGCTGACCGTCACTTCGAGGCCGTCGAGGGCCAGCGGTGCGGCCGGCACCGGCTGGATCAGGTTCTGCAACTGCCCGGCCAGGCGGTGTTCGGCGAGGGCGGTCATCTCCCGGGTCCGCAGCCGGTCCGACAGGGATTCGATGGCGGTACGGGACTCCACCCGCCCCGACACGTCCTGCACCACGGCGTAGATCTTGACCGGAGTGCCGGACGCGTCCCGGGCCGTGTCGGACAGGATCCGCAGGTGCTTGACCCGGTCGTGGAACCGGAAACGGACCGTCACGTCGGAGGTGGCGCCGCTGTCCAGGGTCTGCCACGCGGTCTCGGCGATGCCGCGGTCCTCGGGCAGCATCAGCCGGGCCTGCTCCAGCCGGGACAGTGGTTCGAGCCCGGGATCCCGGCCGAAGATCCGGTACATGCCGGGGGACCAGCCGGTGCGGCCGGACGTCAGGTCGTACTCGGTCCAGCCGAGGCTGCCCAGCACCTCGGTGTGTTCCAGGCGGCGCTGGTGCTCGTCGACCCGCTGCCACCAGACGAGGATCCCGCCGAGCACCCGGGAGACGCTGATCCCGAACCGGGACTCGGCGACGATCCCGGACCGGTTCTCCTCGTACCGGAAGTCGTCCATCCGTTCCGGGTTGCCGGACTCCAGCACCCGCAGGTACATGTTCCAGAGTGGACTGCCGGGCAGGCTCGGGTACAACTCGCCGAGCAGGTGGTCCACCCGTTGGGTGCCCCGGCCGAAGATGTCCCGGATCCGGTCGCTGGTGGCCGCGATCCGGAAATCGGCGACGGCCCCGTCCGGGCCGGTGACCGGGACCATCCAGGTGCAGCCCACCGGAACCGCGGCGAGCAGCTCCCGCACCACCGCCTCATCCGCCATCCGGGCAGCCTATCGGGGCCGCACCCGGACCTCGGCCGACTCGCCGCCGGATGTCCGGGCCAGGCGGCGGGCGGCCTGCCGGTCCGGGTCGGCGACCGGGATCGCGGCGAGCAGGCGCCGGGTGTACGGATGTTCCGGCGTGTGCAGTACCTGCCCGGTGGTGCCCTGTTCGACGACTACGCCCCGGTGCATCACCGCCACCCGGTGCGCGAGCTGTTCGACGACGGCCAGGTCGTGGCTGATGAACAGGCAGGCGAACCCGAAGTCGTCCTGCAGCGACCGGAACAGGGTGAGGATCCGGGCCTGCACCGACACGTCCAGGGCGCTTGTCGGCTCGTCGGCGATCAGCAGCGGCGGGTTCAGCGCCAGGGCGCGGGCGATCGCCACCCGCTGCCGCTGCCCGCCGGACATCTCGTGCGGGTAGCGGTGCCGGATCGGCGCCGGCAGCTGGACCGCGTCGAGCAGTTCGGCGACCCGGTTCTGCTGTTCCCGGTGGCTCAGCCCGCGGTGCAGGACCAGGGGTTCGGCGATGCTGTCGGCGACGGTCCGGCGCGGGTTCAGCGAGGACGCCGGATCCTGGAAGACGATGCCGATCTCGGAGCGGGCCCGGCGCAGCGCACGGGCGTTGCGCCACGGGTGCCGGGCCAGCCGGGCGATGTCGGTGCCGGCCACCAGTGCGGTGCCGGCGGTCACCGGGGTCAGCCCGGCCAGCACCCGGCCGATCGTCGACTTGCCCGAACCGGATTCGCCGACCAGGCCGAGCACCTCGCCGGCGGCGATGGCGAGGGAGACGCCGCCGACCGCGCGGACCCGGCCGGCATAGTCGACGACGAGGTCCCGTACCGCGAGGATCTCCGCTCCGGCGGCCGGGGGCGGGCGGGTGGCGCCGAACGACGGCACCGCGTCGAGCAGCGCTCTGGTGTACTCCTCGGCAGGACCGGCGAACAGCCGGCCGACAGGTGCCTATAATCCACGACCCGGCCCTGGTTGAGC
>DATMVU010000555.1:0-3924 GCA_035562875.1 Actinoplanes sp.
CCGCAGGAAGTCGCGGTCGGCCCGGCCGAGCAGGCGGAGCCGGGCCATCCCGCCGTCCGGGAGGATGTCCAGCCGCACCTGGGTCACCTGCGGCGCCTTCGCCAGCGGGAACCGGTGCGGGGTGTCCGGCCGCAACGCCACCCTGGTCAGCAGTGGATAGGCGACACCCTCCGTGTCGAACCCGGTCAGCGAGGCCCAGCCCGGGGCGTTGCCCTTGAAATGGCTGGTGTCCAGATCGGCGAACCGCAGCACCGCCGGGGCGGCCAGCCGCACCAGTACCCAGTCGTTGCCGTCGTCCCGGCGCCGGGACGTCTCCCAGCCGTCGCCCATGTTCCGGGCCAGACCCGGCATCAGCATCCGCTGCGGATGGCCGTAGAACATGTTGCTGCAGTCCACGACGGTAGCGCCGTACTCGGCGGCGGCCACGTCGAACACCTTCGGCAACAGCTCCGGATCGGGCACCGCCTCGCCGTGCACCCGCAGCCGGGCCACCCCGCCGTCCGGGAAGATGGTGAGCCGCACATGGGTGAACCGGCGACGGTCCGACACCGGGTACAGGTTGCGGCCGTCCCCCTTCAACGGCGACTTCGGCAGAACCTCGACCCAGTCGGCGGCGTCCAGTTCGGCCGGGCCCGGATAGCCGGGCAGCTCGACCGCCTCCACCGCGGCGTACGGCGGGAAGTTGCCGGTGAAGAACGCGGTGTCGATGTCGACGCCGTGGATCACCCCGGGCGCACCGAGCCGGACCACGGCGAAGTCGTGCCCGTCCACCCGGCGGCGACGGGTCTCCCAGCCGTCGTACACCTGTCCCTTGTGGTCGAACGTCTTCGGGGCATGTCCCGGCGGATCCGGCAGGACCAGGTGATCGGCGGCGGCGAAGAACTCGTCGTTGCAGTGGCTGACCCCACCACCGAACGCCCGCGAGGCCAGGTCGGGCAGCGTACTGAAGTCCATCGAATCTCCCTAAACTCGCCGCAGCAGACTGCCGCCGGGTTCGGTGCCGGTCACTGTGCGCCCGCGCAGCCAGGTGGTCCGGACCACACCCCGCAACTTCCCTCCCGCGTACGGGGTGACCGGGTTCCGGTGGTGCAGGGCTCCCGCGTCCACCACGAACTCCTCGTCCGGTTCGAACGCCACCAGATCGGCGTCCGCACCCACCTCGATCCGGCCCTTGTTCCGCAGCCCCACCAGATCGGCGGGACGGCGTGCCATCCACTTCACCACGTCGGCGAGGCTGTGTCCCCGATCCCGGGCTGCGGTCCAGATCACCGGAAGGCCCAACTGCACCGAGGCGATCCCGCCCCAGGCGGCCGCGAAGTCACCGGTGTCCTGCCGTTTCAGGTCGGGAGTGCACGGCGAATGGTCGCTCACCACGCAGGTGATCAGGCCGTCGGCGAGAGCCTCCCACAGCCGGTCTGCGTTCTCGGTGTCCCGGATCGGCGGGCAGCACTTGAACTCGGTCGCGCCGTCCGGGATCAGCGCCGGATCCAGCGTCAGATAGTGCGGGCAGGTCTCCGCGGTGACCCGGATGCCGTCCGCCCGGGCCTGAGCGATCAGCGGCAGGGCGGAGGCCGCGGACAGGTGCAGGATGTGCAGCCGCCGGTGGGTCCGCCTGGCCACGGCGATCGCGGTGGCCACCGCGGCATGCTCGGCCTCCTGCGGGCGGGAGGCCAGGAAATCGGTGTACGCGGCCGAACTCGCATGCGGTCGCAGCTGATCCGGGTCCTCGGCGTGCACCACGAACAGCGCGTCCACGGCTGTCATCGCCGCGGCCAGCTGGTCCGGGCCGACGGGCGGGAACTCCGGCACCCCCGAGTCGGCGAGGAACGCCTTGAACCCGAACACCCCGGCCTCGTGCAGCCCCGGCAGATCGGCTGCGTTCCCCGGGATCGCGCCGCCCCAGAAACCCACGTCGACGTGACACTTCCCGGCCGCGGCAGCCTGTTTGACGGCCAGCGCCTCGGCGTTCACCGTCGGCGGCAGACTATTCAGCGGCATGTCGACGATCGTGGTGACACCGCCTGCCGCGGCCGCCCGGGTCGCCGAGGCGAAACCCTCCCACTCGGTCCGGCCCGGCTCGTTGACGTGCACATGCGTGTCCACCAGCCCCGGGAGCAGCGCAGTGTCCCCCAGGTCCACACCCGCCCCGGCGGTGTAGTCCGACACCGCGGCGATCTTTCCGTCCTCGATGTGGATCGACGCTGCCCGCTCGCCGTCCGGGAACACCACCCGCCGGGACCGCACCACCAGATCAACCATGCCGCCGACCCTATCGGCGGCTTGTTTCAGGTGGCACCTTTCCCTTTCACCGGGCGGCAGAAGTCCTGTCAGGTGTCCCGTTACCGCCGGTAGCGGAGTAGCGTGCCGCTCCATGTTGCGACGCTGGAGCCTCGCTGGGCTCACCGCCACCTGCGGCGTACTGATCGCCGTCGTCAAAACCGGTGACGGCGCACCCGGAACCGCGGCCCTGTTGCTCGCCGTCTTCCTCGGACTCGCCCTGGTCCTGTCGCCGCTGGCGTTCCCCAGGGCGGCCGAGGCACCCGGCGATCCCCGGCCGGTCGTCTACTGGCGGCCCGGCTGCGTCTTCTGCCTGCGGATGCGGGCCCGGCTCGGCGCCGACGCGGACCGCCTGAACTGGGTCGACATCTGGCGCGACCCGGCCGCCGCGGCAGCCCTGCGGAACCTCACCGGCGGCGACGAGATCGTGCCGACGGTGGTGCTCCGGGGCGAGGCGCACATCAACCCCGACCCGTCCTGGCTCCGCGACCAGATCGTCCCGGCCACCCCTCAGGCCTGAACCAGCTCCGCATCGGTCCAGCTCAGAAACCTGTCGAACATCTCCGCCGGTGGTCTCGGTGGCAACTCCGTCATGGCGTGGTCCAGATGACCCCACATGTACATCATCAGCATCACCCGGTCGGCGCCGCCCGCCAGGGACACCTTCGCCGGGGCACACGGCCATGGCTGCCCGCACGAGCGGCACTCCCACGACGGCCGCGCACAGACATGCTCGACGGCGTCCGCCGCCATGGTGTGGTCGGCGTGTTTCCAGGGCCGGTTCCGCACGACATCCTCCCAGCGTTCGATGCGATGTCCCCGGTAGTACTCGCACCGGCCCCGGATGGTTCGACCCGTCCGGCAAGTTGGCATCAGGCGCCCACCGCCGGCCACGCGGTCGCCTGTTCCGGGTTTCTCCACCGGCTCGTCGATGGACATGACCGCCTTGCTGTTACCCCACGGCCAGCCACGCGGTCGCCTGTTCCGGTTTCTCCACCGGCATTTGCACCAGCCGCTCTACGGCTTCTCCACCGGCCTGAATCCGGCCTCCTCCGCCGGCCCGAGACGGCGGATCCCTCCGTTGCCACTCACCACGGAGACATGATTGTGGAGGGCCCGGCGGGAGAACTCGTCCCATTCCACACTCGTCCATTCGCTGGGGCTACCCGGATCGATATCCGCATGCACCGGCCATTCCACCAGCCGGACGACGTTCACCTCGTTGGCCCGCACCTCGATCCGCCAGAAGTCGTCCTCATCGTCACCATCGGCATCGATCACCCCGGTCAGCACGTGATCACAGGTGAAATGCTCGAACGCCGGCGGATGGAACCGTCCCGCGACCGGTTCGGCCCGCTCACGCACTATGACGGCACCCGGTTTGAGAAACGTGTCGATCAGATAGGCGAGCCAGATCTCGGCATGGTAGAACTTCTCCTCCTCATCGAAGATCAATGCGTCGCCGGAAGCCGTGGGAACCCAATGACACCGATATCCGGGCTGTTCCGGCGGCGGTTCCGCACCCGCGTGGACATCGCTCTGCGAACCGTAGACCGCATAGGGCCCCGACTCCCGATACACATGCCGGGTCTCCGCGAAGCGATCAAGGAATTCCACCTCGTACGGATTCAACGGCGGAACGATCTC
>DATMVU010000556.1:0-3509 GCA_035562875.1 Actinoplanes sp.
GGTGAATCCGGTGGTCTCCCGCAGGGCGAGCAGGGCGCCGGACGCCTGCCGGGCCGGGTCGAAACGGTGCATGACCCGGCCGGCCAGGGTCAGGATCCGAGGGCCGGGCTCGTAGGTGCCGAGCCCGTCCGGCCGGGCGAATCCCCAGGTGACGAGGGCTTGCAAGATGCGGTGCACAGTCGATTTGGAGACGCCGGTCGCCGCGGCGATGTCGGTGACGCGGTGGTGCTCGGCGAGGGCTTCGAGCACCGCCAGCGTCTTGTCGATGGAACTGCCTTCCCTGACCACCGAGTCAGCCTACCGAGCGGTCACCGGCTCGGTTCCCGGAGCCGGATCGGTCTCCAGCGAGTCGACCAGGTCGTCCCGGCCGGGCGTGCGCTCGGGTTTGACCAGGCCGATCACCACGTACAACACCAGGGAGGTGACCAGCGGAACCCCGACCACCATGGTCTGGCTGGTCTCCTCCAGGATCCACTTGATGATCGCCCAGACGCCCAGGCCGGCGGCCCAGGAGACCAGGGCCGCGGTCGGCCCGCTGCGCCGGAACCAGGGCAGCAGCCCGAGCATCAGCGGGATGGAGATCGGGCCCATCGTCGCGGCGACCACATCGACCACGATCTTCAGGACCACGCCCTGGCCCTCGGTGCTGATCGCGATCACCATGCTGATCACCACGAACGCGAACGTGGTGATCCGGGCGAAGGTCAGCGCCCCGTGGTCACTCAGGTCGCGCACCCGGCGGACCAGGCGGGGTGCGATGTCCCGGGTCACCACCGAGGAGATCACGTTGGCGTCCGAGGAGACCATCGCCATGGTGTGCGAGAAGAAGCCGGCCAGCACCAGGCCGATCACTCCGGGCGGCAGCAGGGTCTTGGCGAGTTCGACGTACGCCTGCTCGGGGTTGGCCAGTCCGGGAACGATCAGCGGGGCCGCGAACATCGGCAGGAACAGGATCAGCGGCCAGACCAGCCACAGGCCGCTGGACAGCAGCGCGGACCGTTTCGCGGCGGAGCCGGACGGGGCGGCCATGTACCGCTGCGCCAGGTTCCACATGCCGCCGTTGTACTCGAAGGTCTTGATGAAGAGCAGGGCCAGGAAGAACGTCAGCGTGTACGGGCCGGCGAACGGGTCACCGTGGCCGTCGGGCAGGTCGTCCCACATCGTCCACAGGGCGGAGAAGCCGCCGAGGTGGGCCAGGAACGCGAAGAACATGGCGATCCCGGCGAAACCCTGGATGACGAACTGGCCGAAGTCGGTGAGGACGTCGGCCCACAGCCCACCGGCGGTGATGTAGATCAGGGTGACCACACCGGTGATCAGGATGCCCCAGAGGATCGGCACCCCGGCGAAGCCGCGCAGCAGCACCGAGATGGCCACCCATTTGGCGGCGATGTCGACCACCTTGAGCAACGCGCCGCTGTAGGCGAGGGCCTGCTGGGTGGGGACGTTGTAGCGGCCGGCCAGGTATTCCAGCGGGGACGCCACCCCGTGTTTGGAGCGCAGCCGGTTCCAGCGGGCGGCGAAGACGAAGGCGCCGATGCCGACGCCGAGCCCGATGGTGAGGGCCCACCAGACGTACATGGCCAGGCCGTAGTTGTAGGCGACCGCGGCGAACGCGACGAACATGACGGCGCTGTAGCCGGACATGTGATGCGAGATCCCGGACAGCCACCAGGGGATCATGCCCCTCGCGGTGAAGAAGTCGGCGACGGTGTGGACGCGGCTCTTGGCCCACAGGCCGATACCGATCATGACGATGAAGTACGCGCTGAGGACCGTCCAGTCGAGTGTGGTCACGTGGCACCCCTCCAGTGTGTGGCGCGGGTTACCGGGATGTTCTGGTACATGAAACAGCTTGTCAACACACGGAACACAAAGATGTCAATCAATGCGTAAGCTCTTGACAGCGTTCTATGTAACGGGACAGTGTTCCTGTCTACGGAAAGAGGAGGGGTCATGCCCAACATCACCGTTGAACTGCTGTCCGGCCGCACGCTGGATCAGCGACGGGAGTTCGCCGAAGCCGTCACCGCCGCCGCCGTCGACATCCTCAAGGCACGCCGGGCCTCGGTCCGGATCCGTTTCGACGAGATCGAACGCGAGGACGTGGCCAACGGCGGCACCCTCGAATCCGATCGCCCCTGAACCGTCCGTGGATCGCACGGCCTTCCGGTCGCGCGATCCACGATCCAGGGTCAACCGGCCCCCGCCCACCCTACGACCGCCGCGGTGACAGCACCGTCACACCGGTCCCGGATCGGACGTCCACTGTCCTCATTCGGCCACTTGCCATGTGGCACGCCGGCCGCACACTTGAGGGGTGAATCTCGCCCGGTATTTTCGCGCCACCACGGCCGACGTCGATGAGGTCAAGGCGGAAGCCTGGAACGACCTCACCTGGACACCCGAGTCACAGCAGACCGCGCTGATCGAGCAGTACAAGATCTATGTCGAGATGGCAGATCGGGTCAGTTCCCGGCGCGGGCTCACGAACACCTTCTTCCTCACCTTGAACACGTTGATCGTCACGACGTTCGGCACCCTGTGGAAGGAACCGCCGAGGGCGGCGGCGTGGTATCTGACGGTCACCCTGCTGGCCCTGCTGGTCCAGTGCGCGTCCTGGTTCTGGCTGCTGCGTTCGTACCGTCAACTCAACTCGGCGAAGTACATCGTGGTCGGCGCCTTGGAGGAGCGACTCCCGGCGTCACCGTACTGGCGGGCCGAGTGGAAGGCCCTCGGCCAGGGCCGGGACCCGTCCCGGTACTGGCCGATGTCACACCTCGAACAGTGGATTCCGGTGTCGTTCGCGGCCCTCTACATCGGGGCGTACGTGATCGGCGTGGTCAACGCATAGCAGTGATCAGTGCGGTGGGGGCCGGTGGACGCTCGTGGCGTCCACCGGCCCCACCTCCGATCTCCGGCCGTCCGGCCATCCGGCTTCCGGCCATCCGACCCTTCGACCTCCGGTCACCGGCCTTCCGGACTTTCAGCCGCCCGAGCGCCCGGCTTCCGGTCTGCCGGTCTGTCGGTCTGTCGGTCACCGGCCCTTCGGCCATCCGGCTTCCGGTCCCCTGGTCACCAGGCTTTCGGTCATCCGGCCTCCTGGTCACCGTCTTCCGGTCGCCCGTGCCACCGGGCGCCGGTCAGGGGGCGAAGGCCTTCACCTCCAGGAGGCCGACCGAGGCGGTTCCGCTGGTCAGGGCCACGCGTAGCCGGGTGGTGGAGATCCCGGTGAAGGTGACGGTGTTGTACTGGTTGGCGGCTGTCGGGTAGCCGCTCGCCCCGGCCACGTCGACGTAGGCGCTGCCGTTCCAGTACTGGAGTTTCCACGACGCGGGCAGGTCGATGCCCTGACCGTCGTCGAAGAAGTAGACCTGGGCGGAGCCGAGGGTCTGAGCCGCCGGCCAGGTCAGTTCGGCCCACTGCTGGCCGGTGTTGGGCCAGGTCCCCCAGCGCGGGTTGACGGTGTCGTTGGAGGACGGCGGGTCGACGCCGTCGTTGATGGCGGC
>DATMVU010000557.1:0-4579 GCA_035562875.1 Actinoplanes sp.
CGGGCGTTCTCCGGGCCGGGCACCGTCGTGGTGGTGCCGTTCGCGGCGACCTGCACCAGGTTCACGCCCAGGGTGTGGGCGAGCACCGGCCCGACCACGGAGGCGGGCAGCCCGGCCCGGATCTGCGGGTCGCGCAGGAACTCGGCGAGTGCCTGTTCCGAGGTGAGCGGTGTCCCGGCCCGGGCCGCGGCGACGAACCGGCGGGCCAGGCGCTCCGCCGGTGCACCCGGGTTCTCGTCGTAGTACGTCTCGACGTACTGCATGGTCGGCAGATCACCCCGGATGAGGGCCCAGGTGATGACGTCCATCCCGACCGGGGGGAGTCCGATGTGCTGCAGGTCGCCGACAGTGCTGCCCAGCAGTGCCCGGCTCTCGGGGGACATCTTGCCGGTCAGCATCTCGGCGGCGGATTCCAGGACGCCCGGCAGTGTGGAGCGGCCACTGTCCAGCTGGTCGGCGGCATGGGCGATCAAGGCCGGACCGCTGGTGACACCGGCGGCCATCGGCAGGCCCATCCGGGCGGCGCTGCCCCGGACCGCTCTGGCCAGCGTATCGACGGTGACTGGTTGCAGGTTGCCGTGGTTCACCCAACCGTCGGGCATCGGGTTTCCGGGTTGCCGGACGGCCGGAGTCTCGGCCTCCTCCGGGACCGCAGCGGCCGGTGTCTCCGCGTCCGGATCGGCGATCAGGTTCGCGATGCGGTGCCCGGAGGCGACCGTCAGCATGGCAAGCGCGGCGACCTCGTGCGCCCGGAACGCCTCGAACGCCTCCGGGGAAGGCATCACGTCCAGCGGCCGCCGGGTCAGCGTGGTGATCGCCGGACCGGAGCCCGCGTTCGTGACCCGGGTGTCCCAGCCGAGGGTACGCACCGCCGCCGTCAGGTCACCGCCGTCCATCGCCAGGGTGGCGATCAGCGTCATCGCCTCGGCCGGGGCCAGGTCGGCGAAGCCCTCCACCTGGTACGTGCCCGAACTCGTCCGCACCTGGATCCGGTCCACCTCCACGGCGGCCGACGCCATCGCCGACTGCACGGCACTGAGCGCGCGCCAGTCGGGCTGGTCCGCGGTCAGGGTGAGGCTCCCCGACCGGCCGTCGGCCGGGATCGCGACGGCACGCGGCACCGACTCGCGAAGGGTGTCGGCGCCGTCGTGAATCCGGAACTCCAGGGTGGCCGTCAGGTCCAGCTCGAGGCTGGGCATCAGCGGCGGGTAGGCACGTCCGGCAGCGGCGACCTGCTCGGTGAACCTGGTGAATCGTTCCAGCGCACGGGCATGGTCGAACACATTCGTGGAGGTGAAGCTCGATGTGAAAATCTCGATCATGGTGCGCATGTACGCGTTGGGGAACGCGGCCGCGCGCAGGTTCTCCACCAGTTGCCGGGGCTGGTCGCCGGCCGCCACGTCGGTGAGCGTCAGGTTGATGGTCCGGGCCTGGTCGTGCAACCGCGAGATCTCCGCCGGCGCGATACCGAGGTCCCGTTGCAGAGTGTCGGCCCAGGTCCGGTAGGCGTCCGCCAGCCGAGCCGGATCGTCCAGCACGGGGGCCGCCGCAGGCCCCGCGGCCAGAACGTACGCGACGATCGCGGCCGGGTCGACGGGACCGTCCGTCGACGCGAGCCGGGTGGCCATGATCAGGTCGGCGGGCACCAGGTTGGCGCTAGCCGACCGGACCAGCAGGTCCTCCGGGATACGCCGCGTCGCGGTGGCGATCGCCAGCAGTGCGCCCGGCAGCAACGTCCGGGGAGGCGGCGCGGTCCAGTCCAGATCACGGAGGTTCTCGACGGCCTGGGCGACGGCGGCGTCCCGGTCGATCTCCTCGTCGTTCAGGGCGTCCTTCAGGGCCTCGATCGCCTGTTCCCGCCACTGCTCGCGGGCCGCCAGCACCGGTTCCGGGTCCCGGCCCTCGACGAGCGCCCCGATCCGCTCCGGCCAGGCGGTGACCAGGTCCCGCGGGTCGACGTCCAGTTCGACGGCGAGGGCGAACAGCCGGCCGGCGTCGTCGATGCCCCACTGCTCGGCCAGCACCGGCAGGTCGGCGGGCATCCGGCCGATCCGGTGGGCGAAGCCGTTCAGCCACAACATGCTGACGTCGAACTGCTCGGCCAGCCGGAACATCGTGTCGTCGTCCCAGTGCTCACCCGGGTTCCGCTCGGCGGCGTCCTCGCGCAGCTCGTCCAACAGATCCGACCACCGGTCACCGGAGAACCAGTCGAGACTGCGGACGGCCCGGTACTCCGCGGTAGTGAGGCCGAGCGTGGTCGCCCGCCACAATTCCGTCTGTTCCGCCAGCTCCGCCCGGCCGGTGTGGTCGCCTCGGCCGGGAAGGTCGGTCAGGTCCAGCCGGAGGTCGGTCAGGAACGCCGCCCGGATCGGCAGCTCCCGCGGCAACGCGCCGCCGAAGCCCAGCAGAGCGGTCCGCAGGTGCCCGGCGAGCGCGGCTGGATCGCCCAGGAGCGCGACGTCGCGCGCGTCGGTGGACTCCCACAGGCTACCGACCAGTCGCAGTGTCCACTGCGGCTGGATCTGCGTGATGGTGGAGGTGTCGTAGACGATGCGCAGCGCCCGCTGTTTGGCGTTGCCCTGCCGCGCCCCCTCGATGTACTGCTCGACACCGGCCAGCCACAGGGCGTCCCGGCTCACATGCCCGAGCACCGTCTGCACCGGCACATCGAACGCCTGGGCCGCGGACCGGACCTTCGCCAGGTCGAGGGTCGGGACCTGCGCGAGGATCTCCCGCACGTGTGCGGCGGCGATCCCGAGCCGGTCGGACCACCAGGAGGCCAGCAGCTGGTCGGCCTGGTTGCCGGGCGGTGCCCGGAACACCGACCCGTCGGTGTCCGGTGTCAGGTACCGGCCGACCAGACCGGTCCAGTCGGCCGCCGCGTGGTCCAGCAGCCGGTACTCGGCGTTCAGGTGCCGGGTCAGGGCGGACGCCAGCCGTTCGAACTGGTGGGCGAGCACGGAGGCGTGCAGGCGCTCGTTGGGGCCGGCCGACCGCAACGCGGTACGCACGCTGTGCGCCGTCAGGTGGGCGGCCTCGACGGCGGCGCTCACCACCCGCCCGCTCTGCGGTCCACGGCCTGCATCGTTGAGCCCGCCCAGCCGGTCCAGCAGCTGTTCGGTGTCCTCGCGGCGGACGCCCGCCTTCTCGGCGGTCCGCAGCGCGGCCGCCCCCATCAGGCGTACCTGCTGGACACGCGTCGCCTCGTCCCGGGACGTCAGCCCCCGTGCGGAGGCGGCAACGGCGAACGCCCGGTTGAGCACCTCCCGGTCGGCGGGCGAGCCGGTCCCGACGAGACGCTGCTGCGCCGCGCCCACCGTGGCCGTGACGTCGGCGATCACCCTGGCGGCCGTCTTCGTCTGGGCGGTCAGGTAGTCGGCGAGCGGTTGCTGCATGGCCTGCGTCCCCTTGCGCAGGTGACGCAGCCCGGAGAGGGTGAACCCGTGGGGCCCGCGGCCCTGCCCGGCCAGCCAGAGCCAGCCGTCGGCACTCATGCCGCCCGGCGTGAGGTCGAGGTATTCCCGGACCGAGCCCGCCACCTGCGCCGGTGTCGGGCGGTAGACGTCGCCCTCGGGCAGCGAATCGACCCGCTCCAGCACATCCCGCAACGGCCACAGCAGTGCCGGATCGACGTCGAGCGCCCGCGCCAGGTCGAGCAGCCGCCCCGGCGACCAGCCGGTCCGCGCCGACAGCCGCAACAGGTCCCGGGCCTCCGGGAGATGACCGGTCCGGGCGGCCAGGTCGATCAGCACGCCGGTCTCACGGCCGGACAACCCGGTCTGCCGGACCAGGGCGCGCAGGTCGTGCGGGTTCACCGTGGGCACCGTGCCGAGCTGGTCCAGTATCCGCGGCGGTACCCGCAGGTCACGGGCCAGGTCGTCGGCCTCCGGCCCGGCCAGCGCGGTGGCCCGGATCTGCTCCTTCAGGTCGCCGTCCACAAGACCGGCCGGCCCACGAACCGGCAGCACCTCCTGCAGCAGGTTCCGCACCGTGTCCGGCCGCTCGTCGTGCAGCGCCGCCCCGATCAGGCGCGAGATGTAGGTACTCTGCTGGGCGAGCGGACCCGGCAGTATCTCGCTCAGGTTCTGCACGTCGAAGCCGAGCCGGGCGGTCCACCGGATCCACTGGTCGAGCGCGGGCCCCTCCAGCCCGGCGGCGCCCAGTGCCGACCGGATGTGGCCGGCGAGCGCGGTCCCGTGCTCCACGGCCTGCCGGCGCAGGTTGTCGGCGGACGAGTCCACCCCGGCCGGCAGCGGCGCGGGGGTGAACCCGGCCGTCAGCTCCGGATGGGCGCCGAGCACGTGCTGCAGTCCGGCGGTGGAGACCTCGAGGATCTCGGCGGCGGTCACCAGCGCCTCGGGCCGGGACATGCCCAGACTTCTCGCGTACGCGCCGGCGTCGTGCTCCCGGCGGGCGCCCACGGCGGCGAGTGCCGACCGGATCAGTGCGGCCGGCAGCTCCCGCAACAGGTGCAGGGAGACCCCGTCGCTGGCGAGATCACCGACCAGTGCCCGGTCCCCGGCGGTCAGTCCCAGCCGGTTGGTCATCTCGACCAGCGTCGTCAGGTCGTGCTCGGTGC
>DATMVU010000558.1:0-36651 GCA_035562875.1 Actinoplanes sp.
CCCCGGTTCCGCCGTACCCGGCGATGACCGACGCGGCCGGAGCTCCGGTCCCGGGCCGCCGTGCCGGGTGGCGGCGCTGGCTGCCGGTCGCCGGAGTGATCTCCCTGATCGCGGCCGCCGCCGTCGGCATGCTCGTCTTCCTGGGTTACAACATCGGCCCGGCCGGCCTGGCCATCGGCCTGATCGCGGCGATCCTGCCGGTGCCGCTGCTGGCCAGCAGTTTCGTCTGGCTGGATCGGTATGAACCGGAGCCGACGAAGTACCTGGTCTACTGCTTCGCCTGGGGTGCCGCCGTGGCGACAGCGGTGGCGCTGGTGGTGAACAGCGGCTCGGCCTGGCTGCTCGACCGGCTCGGCCTGCCGGAGGCGCTGGTGGCGGTGATCGTCGCCCCCTTCATCGAGGAGTCGATGAAGGTGCTCGGCCCGCTGCTGCTGTTCTGGCGCCGGCGCGGCGAGTGGTCCGGCATCACCGACGGCATCGTCTACTGCGGGCTCTCCGCGCTCGGGTTCGCCATGGTGGAGAACGTGCTCTACCTGGGCGGCCACGGGTATGCCGCGGGTGCTGACGAGTACGGTCCGGCCACCGGCCTGCAGAACGTCTTCCTGATCTTCATCGCGCGGATTCTCTTCACCGGTTTTGCGCACCCGCTCTTCACCGCGATGGCGGGCATCGGCCTCGGCATCGCGGCCCGCTCCGGGGACCGGATGGTCCGCCGGATCGCCCCGATCGCCGGCCTGCTCCTGGCGATGCTGTTGCACGGCATCTTCAACCTGCTGCCGACGCTCGCCGGCGCCACCGGGGAAACCATGATCATGTTGTACGGGTACCTCGGCTTCATGGTCCCGTTCTTCTTCGCGGTCGTCGGCTTCGCGATCGCCTGGCGCAGCTGGGAGGGACGCCTGGCCGAGCGGGTGCTCTACCCGTACTCCGAAGCCGGCTGGGTCACCCCGTCCGAGGTGGCCGCCCTCGGCACGCTCGGCCGCCGGCACGCCGCCCGCGAATGGGCCCGGCGAGTGGCCGGACCGCCCGGGCACCGGGCGATGCGTGACTTCCAGTTCGCCGCGACCCGGCTCGCCCTGCTCCGTGACGGCCTCGACCGAGGGCTGTCGCGCACCCCGGCGGACATGCAGCGGACCGTCGAGGAGGAGCGGGAGCTGCTGATCGCGCTCACCGGCTACCGGTCGGCCTTCGCCGGACGGGACCCACAGACCCCGCCGTCGTGGTGGGACGGCCGGAACTACCGGATCACCTTCCCGGACGGGGTGGTGCGGACCGTGGCGCCGCCCGCGGAACCGGTGATGCCGCTGCCGATCGTGCTGCCCCCGCCGGTCCCGGTGGGCGCCTATGGCCCGGCGTTCGGCGGACCGCAGTACTTCCCGCCTCCGCCGGCCTTCCCGCCGGCACCAGCTTCCCCGCCGGCGTCGGGCTTCCCGCCGGCAACGGTTGCCCCGCGGGCGCCGGTGGCTCACCAACTGCCGCAGGACGACACGCCGTATCAGAGGTAGAGGCCGGTGCCGTCCGACTCGACCCGGTTGGCGGCCACCGCGTGCACGTCCCGCTCGCGCAGCAGGACATAACCCTTGCCGTGCAGCTCCACCTCGGAACGGTCGTCGGGATCGAAGAGGACCCGGTCGCCGACCACTATCGACCGCACGTTGGGGCCGACACCGACAGCGGTAGCCCAGGACAGGCGGCGCCCGACCGAGGCGGTGGCCGGGATGACGATCCCGGCGGTGGAGCGGCGCTCGCCCTCGCTGCCGTCCTGACGGACGAGGACGCGGTCGTGCAGCATCCGGATCGGCAGGCCGGTCTCGGTACGGGTGTCGGCGCTCACGCCTGCTGACGGTACGCCGCGACCCTGAGCACGTGTCGGCGGGTAACGCGTTCCGGGCAGTTGGGTACTAGCGTGATGACCGCGCATCACAAGAGGCTGAGGGGGCATGCGGGTGAACCGCTTTGAGCGGGTCCGGGAGAACCTGAGAAAGGCCTACGACTCGGGCCGGGAGTCGGTCCGCCAAGCGCGGGCCGACCGTCCGGCGCCCGGAGCGGACCGCTACGACAACGAGTATTACCACGCGCCACCCGACCCGGAGATCGTGCACACCTCGACCTCCAGCCGGGACGACGCGGACGTGCCCCATTCACTGCGTATCGCCGCGGCCTGGAGCTGGCGGCTGATCGTGGTCGGGGTGATCGGCTGGGCGCTGCTCCGATTCATCGGCCTGGTCAGCATCGTGGTGGTGCCGCTGGCCATCGCCCTGTTGCTGTCCGCGCTGTTCAGTCCAGCTGTCGGCTGGCTGCTGCGGGCCCGGCTGCCCCGGTCGCTGGCGACATTCATGGTGCTTATCGGTGGCATCGCCGCTGTCGCGGGCACGCTGACCCTGGTGGTGAACCAGTTCGTCCAGGGTGTGCCGAAACTGACCGAGAACGCGAGCGCCGGTATCCGGCAGATCCAGGAGTGGGCCCGGACCGGCCCGCTGCACCTCTCCGACGCCCAACTGGACCAGGCGATCGACGCCGGCCAGGTGTGGATCAACGCGAACACCACGTCGCTGACGTCGACCGGCATCGCCACCGTGGCGACGATCGCCGAACTGGCCACCGGGCTGCTCCTGGTGATCTTCGCGACGTTCTTCTTCCTGCGGGACGGCCGGGCGATCTGGCGGTTCCTGGTGCGGCTCTTCCCGGTGAACGCCCGCTGGTCCCTGGCTGACGCCGGTGACGCCTCCTGGGCCACCCTGGGCGCCTACGTGCGGGCCACCGTGCTGGTGGCGTTCATCGACGCGGTCGGTATCGGGCTGGCCCTGGTGGTGCTGGAGGTGGAGTTCGCGTTCCCGCTGGCCGCCCTGGTGTTCCTGGGCGCGTTCGTGCCGATCGTCGGCGCCAGCATCTCCGGTGCGGTCGCGGTGCTGGTGGCGCTGGTCGACGAGGGCTGGGTGATCGCGCTGATCACGCTGGGCGCGGTGATCCTGGTGCAGCAGATCGAGGGGCACGTGCTCCAGCCGCTGATCATGGGACGGGCGGTGGCGGTGCACCCGCTCGCGGTGATCATCGGTATCGCCTGTGGAGTGGTGCTGGCCGGCATCATCGGAGCACTGGTGGCGGTGCCGCTGATCGCGGTGCTGAACACCGCCGTACGCAGGCTGGCTCGTCGTCGTCCGGAGGTGCCACCGCATGCCGAAGTGGTGACCGCGAGCACCGCATAGAAAAAGGGGGACCCGAGAGGGTCCCCCTTTTTTCAACAGAGCGTGGGTCAGGCAGTGGCCACGTTCAGCGCGATCTCGTTGACACCACGGGCGGCGTCGACGGACAGCTCACCGTTGCCGTGCCGGCTGAGAGCCCGGACGGTCCAGGAGCCGGGAGCGGCGAAGAACCGGAACACACCCTCGGGCGACGAGACCACCTCGGCGGTGAACTCGCCGGAACCGTCGAGCAGGCGCACGTAGGCGCCACCGACGGCCTCACCCTCGGTGTTGCGCACGAAGCCGGTGATCACCGTCTCCTTGGCCAGGTCCACGCTGCTGGGGAGGGGCGCGGACTGGTCCGGGGCGGCGCAGCCGGCGGCACCGGAGGCGACGTTTGTGGCGTTCGTCGTGGGAGAAGTCATGATCAGGCCTTTCCGGGTTCGTCGCCGAGGGCGATCGGAACACCGATGAGCGAGCCGTACTCGGTCCACGAACCGTCGTAGTTCTTCACGTTCTCGTGGCCGAGCAGCTCCTTGAGCACGAACCAGCTGTGCGAGGAACGCTCGCCGATCCGGCAGTACGCGATGGTGTCCTTGCTGCCGTCGAGACCGGCCTCGCCGTAGATCTTGGCGAGCTCCTCGTCGGACTTGAAGGTGCCGTCCTCGTTGGCGGCCTTGCTCCACGGCACGCTGATCGCGGTCGGGATGTGACCGGCCCGCTGCGACTGCTCCTGCGGCAGGTGCGCGGGGGCGAGCAGGCGGCCGGCGAACTCGTCGGGGCTGCGCACGTCGACCAGGTTCTTCACGCCGATGGCCTCGACGACCTCGTCACGGAAGGCGCGGATCTCCAGGTCGGGGGCCTTGGCCACGTAGCTGGTCTTCTCCCGGACCGGCACGTCCTTGGTGTAGACGCGGGCGTCCAGCTCCCACTTCTTGCGGCCGCCGTCGATCAGCCTGACCTGCTCGTGGCCGTAGAGCTTGAAGTACCAGTACGCGTACGCAGCGAACCAGTTGTTGTTGCCGCCGTAGAGGATCACGGTGTCGTCGTTGGAGATGCCACGCTCGGAGAGGAGGGCGGCGAACTGCTCCTGGTTGACGAAGTCACGCCGAACCGGGTCCTGCAGGTCCGTCTTCCAGTCGATCTTGACGGCACCCGGGATGTGGCCACCGTCGTAGGCGGTGGTGTCCTCGTCGACCTCGACGAAGACCAGGCCCGGGGTGTCCAGGTTCTGCTCGGCCCAGTCGGCCGAGACGAGTGCGGTGTCGCGACTCATCGGTTCACTCCCTTGGGGAAGGTGGGTGGAGGGAGAGTCAGCGCACGAAGTGTTGTTCAGTCGCACTCCGCGCGGACCCAGATAGGTGGGATCACGGGCTGCTGTGCGACGGCGCCACTGCCGGGCTAGAGATGCCCCTGGCTAGGTTGAGCTAGAGAGTGCTCAGCACTGAATGGCCCCGTCAGATGACAGGGCGACACAGGCACGCGGCCACGCGGCACAGGTCGACCGCGCGCCTTTTCGTGAGCAAGGGGCTCATGTGGCCGACCCTACCAGCGTGCTCACGCTGCGGAACAGAGCCGACCACGATCCGGGATGACGTGAGGTCAGACACCCACTGCGGCGAGGGTGACGTCGGAGGCCCCGAAGGTCACCTTCAGCCCCTCCGGAAGCGGCTGCAACTCCTTGATGACCAGGTTCATCGGCAACTCCGGCACGGCCAGCTCGAAGGCCATCTGCTTGACGAAGTTGTTCACCTGGCCCTGGACGATCGGGTTGTTCGGCAGGTCCTTCGCCGTCACATCGGAGAAACGAACCTGAACCTTGCCGTCCGCCACCTTCAGATCGGCGGTCCCGGTGAGTTCGATCTTCTGGGTACGCGAGAGGGCCAGCACCGCCGAGCCCACCACCTTGCCGTCCTTCTCGGTGAGCGTCATGCCCTCCTGGCCGGTGGCGTCGGCGAGCAGCTGATAGTCGATGGTGCCGACTCCGGTGACCGAACCGGCCACCACCTCGCCCTGGCCGCTGCTCAGCGCGCTCAGCGGGGCCTTGACGTCGCGGGCCGTGATGTCCAGCGAATCCATCGCCACCGTCTCACCGGTCCCGGTCGGCGCGGAGAAGTCCGGCAGCCGGATCGCGATCTCCTGGTACTCACCGGCCAGCACCTGGGTCAGGAACGGGACACCGGCGATGCTCACCTCGGGCCGGCTGCTGGTGGCGTTCTGGTTCGCCACCTCCGCGGCCACCTTGTCCGCGATGACGTCCTCGGCATACGAGTGGCTGAACCGATCCAGCAGCGCCGCCCCGGCACCCAGGACGACAAGCAGGATCACCACCACGATCAGCGCGACACGCCCCCGGCGTCGGCGGGGACGCTTCGTTCCGTGCACCTCGGCCACTGTTCCTCCTGATTCACCCACAACCCTGGGAAACGTACATGCCCGGGTCCACGGTTCAGTGAAACCGGTGGGTCAGACGAGGTACCAGTGCAGCAGGAAATAGGTGACGAAAGCGGTGAGCGCAAATCCGCCGAGCGGCCCCTGCATGTGCCGGGCCAGCCAGAACGTCGGCGCGTCCCCGGCCAGCCGGCGGCCCGCCTCGCCGAAGTTGACGGCCAGGTCGATCAGGTGCGCGGCGACCGCGGCGACCAGGCCGAGCACCGCACCCTTCGTAGGAGTGAACGGGAAGACCAGATAACTGCCGAGTACCGACGAGGCGAGGGTGCCGAGCATGGCGCCGAGCACGATGCCCGTCGCGCCGCGCGGCACCTGCAGGGCGATCCGCGGTTTCGGGAAGACCGCGTCGGTCAGCCGGGCGACCATCAGCGCCACCCCGGCGCCGATGCAGCAGACCAGGATCGCCTGCGAGCCGAGCGGCTCCCGGGTGATCGTGATCAGCACGGCGTAGGCGGTCACCCCGCACACGATGAGCAGCGTGGTCCGCCACGAGTCCTTGGCCCGTTGCCGGTCCTCGGCCCGGATCACCTGGGCGACCATCGCCGCGACGAAGCCACCGAGTGCGACCCAGAACAGTGGCATCAGGGCACCCGGCTCGCCGGTCGCCGCCAGGTAGTCGGCGGCCAGCGCGGTCACCGTGACCACCCCGGCGGTGGCCGCGGCGGCCGGTGGCTGCAGAGCCATGGTCCACGCGAGCAGGCCGAGCAACTGCACCCCGAAGAGCACGATCACATACGCAGTACGGGAACCCGGGCCGGTCACCAGGCTACCCACGATCAGGGCCGTCGCCAGCAGCGCGGCGAACCCGCCGATCGCGGCCGACAGGTTCGCCCGGACCGGGACGACTTCGATCTCCTCGAACTCGTCGTCCTCGGATTCGGCGGGGACCTCGGGTTTCACCTCCTCCTCGTCCGGGACGGCGCTGTAGACCCCGGCCTTCTGGCGGCCAGGGTTCATACGCGCGACCTGCTGGGAGGCTTCCGCGTCCCAGGGGTCCTCGTTCGGCATCGAGGGAAACACGCTTGCGATCGTGCCAGACCGGTGACCCAGGTCCCAATCGCCGGGCGTACCGGTGCTCAGGTAAAAGGCTTGTTACCGATCGGCCGTTCGGGCACCTGCCAGGCGTTCTCTACATCACTTGCGCGTTTGGCAGGGGTATCCGAGGTGATGCATCGGTTAAGGTAAGCGCAACCCACCCGTCGGTGACGCCGGGCCCAATCTCCGGTGGCGAAGCGTTGTCGCTACGCAGACCGGGTCACCCGAGCGGCCATCCGTGCCGCAAGGACGGAGGTGAGTGTGGAGATCCTTCTGCTGGTCACGGCACGTGCTGGTGAGCCTTCTGCCGTACTGCCCGCTCTGGACCTTCTGCCCCACTCGGTTCGTACCGCCCCGCGTGACGTCCGCACCCTGGTGTCCGGGCCCAGCCCCGACGCCGTTCTGGTCGACGCACGCTCCGAGCTCTCCGAAGCGCGTGCCACCTGCCGCATGCTGCACGCGACGGGCATCGGTGTCCCGCTGGTCGCGATCGTCACCGAGGCCGGTCTGATCGCCCTCAACGCTGACTGGGGTGTCGACGACGTCATCCTGGCCAGCGCCGGGCCGGCCGAGGTCGAGGCGCGCCTGCGCCTGGCGGTCGGCCGTCTGAACAACGCGACTGCCGGTGCCGGCGGCTCGATCCGGGCCGGCGAGCTGAACATCGACCCCGACACCTACGCGGCGAAGCTCAAGGGCCGCCCGCTCGACCTCACCTACAAGGAGTTCGAGCTGCTGAAGTTCCTCGCCCAGCACCCGGGCCGGGTCTTCACTCGGGACCAGCTGCTGCGTGAGGTCTGGGGGTACGACTACTTCGGTGGTACCCGGACGGTCGACGTGCACGTGCGACGTCTCCGCGCCAAGCTCGGCTCCGAGTACGAGTCGATGATCGGCACGGTCCGCCAGGTCGGCTACAAGTTCGTGACGCCGCCCTCCGGCCGTCAGCTGCCGGACAACGAGCCGGTCTCGCTGCCGGTCTGATTAGATCTATCCCATGACGAGTCGACAGCCGGTCCGTGTCCTGGACCGGCTGTCGTCGTCTGAGGTGGACGACGTCCTGGCCCTGGCCGCTGCGGCCGGGCACGTCGACGGTGTCCACCCGCTCTCCGAGGACGTCGAGCTCCGGGTGCGTGGCGACGTGCCGTCCTCGGGAGTGCATCTGCTCTCCTACGACGGCGACCGCCTCGCCGGTTACGCGTTCCTGGAAGGCGGCTCGGGTGAGCTGACCGTCCATCCGGACTTCCGCCGGGCCGGTGTCGGCACCGAGCTGCTCACCGCGGCCGGGCCGGGCCCGATGCGGTTCTGGGCGCACGGCGACGATCCGGGTGCCGCGGTCTTCGCCGAGCGCAACGGCTTCGACCGGGCCCGGGTCCTGTGGCAGATGCGCCGCTCCCTGCTCGAGCCACTGCCCGACATCCCGCTGCCGGACGGCGTGACCCTCCGGTCCTTCCGTCCCGGCAGTGACGAGCAGGCCTGGCTCGGTGTCAACGCGCGGGCTTTCGCGCACCACCCGGAGCAGGGCCGCTGGGTCCTCGGTGATCTGCTGGGCCGGGAGGCCGAGCCGTGGTTCGACCCGGCCGGGTTCCTGCTGGCGGTGGACGTCGCCGACACGCTGGTCGGGTTCCACTGGACCAAGGTGCATCCGGCGTCCGGTGACGAGCCGGCGATCGGCGAGATCTACGTGCTCGGGGTGGACCCGGCCGGGCACCGGCGCGGCCTGGGAGCAGCGCTGAGCGTGGCGGGTCTGCGCCATCTCGCCGGGGCCGGGCTGACCGTGGCCAACCTCTACGTCGACGAGTCGAACGAAGCCGCCGTGAAGCTCTACCGGCGACTCGGCTTCGAGATTTTCAAGACCGACGTCAATTACCGCCGATAACGGCGAGGATAAGGCAGTGTCTCGCTGCGGTCACGACTGACCGTATATACCCGACATATCGGGTAGGGGGAGCGCAGTTCACTTAACGGACAGCTCTTCTCCGGAGGATGGCTACCTCCTGGGGCCGACGTGTTCACTCCCAGTTCATTTGCCACCCCGGATCCGGTCACTTGGCCTTCCTAACTTCTGTGGTGTCAGCCGGTGAGTGACCGGTTGCAAACCTGAGGGGACTATTCGTGAAGCTCCAGCGGTCCGGTTTCGTGGCCGGCATTGCCTTGACTGCGTCGATCGCGCTCACCGCTTGCGGCTCGGACAACGTGTCGACGCCGGAGGCCGGTTCGTCTGCCGCCAACGCCAACTGCGTCAGCGGCAGCCTGACGGCTCAGGGTTCCACCGCTCAGAAGAACGCCATGGACGAGTGGATCAAGGCCTACCAGGGTCAGTGTGCTGACTCCAAGGTCGACTACCAGGGCACCGGTTCGGGTGCGGGCATCGAGGCCTTCATCGCCGGCACCGCCGACTTCGCCGGTTCCGACTCCGCGCTGAAGGAGGACGAGCAGCCGCTCGCCGACGCCAAGTGTGTCGGTGGCAAGGCCCTCAACCTCCCGATGGTCATCGGCCCGATCGCCGTGGTCTACAACGTCGAGGGCGTCGACGGCCTCCAGCTCTCCGCCTCGCTGCTGGCGAAGATCTTCGACGGCAAGATCACCAAGTGGAACGACGCCGCCATCGCTGCCGAGAACTCGGGTGCGAAGCTGCCGGACGCCAACATCGAGACGGTCCACCGGGCTGACGAGTCGGGCACCACCGACAACTTCACCAAGTACCTGAGCAAGACCGCCGAGGCCGACTGGAGCCACAGCAACGGCAAGGCGTGGAAGGCCCCGGGCGGCACCGGCGTCAGCAAGTCGGACGGTGTGGCCACCAAGGTCAAGAGCACCCCGAACACCATCTCGTACGTCGAGCTGTCCTTCGCGGAGAACAGCGACCTGCAGACCGCGAAGATCAAGAACGGTGCCGGCGAGTACGCCGAGCTGTCCGGTGAGAGCGCCGGCAAGACCTTCGAGAACGCCGAGGTCAAGGGCACCGACGGCGACCTCGCCCTCTCCCTCGACTACGCCACCACCACCGCGGGTGCGTACCCGATCGTGCTGGTGACCTACGAGATCGCCTGCAGCAAGGGCAGCACCAAGGCCAAGGAGGTGCAGGCGTTCCTGAAGTACACCGCCAGCACCGAGGGCCAGAAGGCGCTCGCCGAGCTGGGATACGCCCCGCTGCCGGAGACCCTGCGCGCCAAGGTCGAGGCGTCCGTCGCCGCGATCGCCTGATCGACCGCCAATCCCTCCGATTTGACAGCGAGCGCGCAGATGGGTGACTACCCTTCCCGCTCGGAGAACGCCACCGCCGGCGACCTGGCCGCGACTTCGAGTCGCGGTCCGGGCGCCGGCTACGGCACTTCCCCGAGCAGTTACAACGAGCCTCCGCTCGGTGGCGGTGGCGCACTGCCCAAGAAGTCCCGATTCTCGATCGAGACGGGCTTCCGGGCCCTGTCCACGGCTTCCGGCGCGATGGTGCTGGTCATCATCATCGCGATCGCCGTCTTCCTGATCTCCAAAGCAGCCCCCGCCCTCTCCGCGAACGACGCGAACTTCTTCACCGAGCTGAAGTGGTTCCCGAACGAGTCGACGCCGTCGTTCGGTATCGCGGCACTCGCCTTCGGTACCGTCCTCAGCTCGATCATCGCCCTGATCGTCTCGGTGCCGATCGCCCTGAGCATCGCGCTGTTCCTCTCGCACTACGCGCCCAAGCGGCTGGCCACCCCGCTCGGCTTCGTGATCGACCTGCTCGCCGCCGTACCCAGCGTGGTCTTCGGTCTCTGGGGCCGCGACATCTTCCAGCAGCCGGTCCGCGACTTCTCGATCTGGCTCAACGAGTACTTCAGCTGGATCCCGCTCTTCGGCGGTGACGGCCCGTTCGGGCAGTCGGTCATGCTCGGTGGCCTGGTGCTGGCGATCATGGTGCTGCCGATCGTCACCTCCCTCTCCCGCGAGGTCTTCCAGCAGACACCCGGCATGAACGAGGAAGCCGCACTGGCCCTCGGCGCCACCCGCTGGGAGATGATCCGGACCGCGGTCCTGCCGTACGGCAAGCCCGGTGTCATCGCGGCGGTCATGCTCGGCCTCGGCCGGGCCCTGGGCGAGACCATCGCCCTGGCCCTGACCCTGAGCATCGCCTTCGACATCTCGTTCAACCTGATCGAGAACGGCGGTAACTCCATCGCCGCCAACATCGCGAACTCCTTCGGCGAAGCCAACGCGACGGGCCGCGGTGCCCTGATCGCCTCCGGCCTCGTGCTCTTCGCGATCACTCTGGTGGTCAACATGACGGCGCGGGCGATCATCTACCGCCGTCGCGAATTCCGGGACAGTGCCGCATGAGTGAGCGCAGCGAACGATCAATTGAGTACAGCCCGTTGGCTCATGCCGACGCGGAGCGCAGCGGAGTGTCGGCATGAGCCTCATCGAGAGGGAAGCGCCCGGCGTGGTCATGACGCCGGACAACATCCGGAGCAAGAAGCTCCCCGTCCTGACGAACGTGCTCGTCGCCGTGGTCTCGTTCGCGGTTGCCGCCGCGCTCGTGCTCGGCCTCGACATCGGCAACTGGGTGCTCGTCATCGCACTCGGCGCCATCTTCTACCTGGTCGCCCTCAACTTCGTGGCCGGCCGGATCGAAGGCCGCCGCGCAGCCACCAACCGCACCATGAAGTCGCTGATCTACTCCGCGTGTGTGCTGGCGATCCTGCCGCTCGCCTCGGTCGTGTGGACGCTCGTCTCCAAGGGCGTCAACCGCCTCGACGGCAACTTCTTCGGCACCTCGATGAACAACATCGGCGCCCGGGACCCGGAAGGTGGCGCCTACCACGCCATCATCGGCACCCTGGAACAGGTCGGCATCGCCACCCTGATGGCGGTTCCGCTCGGGGTGCTCGGCGCGATCTACCTGGTCGAGTACGGCCGGGGCAAGTTCGCCGCCACGGTCCGCTTCTTCGTCGACGTGATGACCGGTATCCCGTCGATCGTGGCCGGCCTGTTCATCCTGTCGTTCTGGGTGCTCATCGTCAGCCCCTGGTTCAACAACGGGCAGCCCCGGTTCTCCGGCTTCGCCGCCTCGCTCGCCCTCGCCGTGCTGATGCTGCCGACAGTCGTCCGATCCACCGAGGAGATGCTGCGCCTCGTTCCCGGACCACTGCGCGAGGGCTCGTACGCGCTGGGCGTACCCCAGTGGAAGACCATCCTCAAGGTCGTCCTGCCGACCGCGCTGCCCGGCATCGTCACCGGTGTGATGCTCGCCGTGGCCCGCGCCGCCGGTGAGACCGCCCCGGTTCTGCTGGTCGCCGGTGGCGCCGCGGCGATCAACTTCGACCCGTTCGCCGGCAATCAGCAGTCGCTGTCGTTGTTCGTCTACCAGCAGGCCGGAGACGCCTCGAAATTCGCGCCGGACCGCGCCTGGACCGCCGCGCTCACCCTGGTCGCCCTGGTCCTCGTCCTGACCATCGCGGCCAAGCTGCTCGCCCGTCGCAACAAGCTGTCCCGGTAAAGAAGGTGTCTTCCATGGCCAAGCGCATCGAGGCGACGAACGTCTCCTCCTACTACGGCAACTTCAAAGCGATCGACAGCGTTTCGATGGCCGTCGAGCCGAAGACGATCACGGCCCTGATCGGCCCGTCGGGCTGCGGCAAGTCGACATTCCTGCGGTCCATCAACCGCATGCACGAGGTGCTGCCGAACGCCCGCATCGAAGGCAGCCTGACGATCGACGACCAGAACATCTACGACCCGGACGTCGACGTCACAGCGGTCCGTCGCATGATCGGCATGGTCTTCCAGCGGCCCAACCCGTTCCCGACCATGTCGATCTACGAGAACGCGGTAGCGGGCCTGAAACTCAACGGCGTCCGCAAGAAGGCGACCCTCGACGAGGCCGCCGAGAAGTCCCTGCGCTCCGCGAACCTGTGGGACGAGGTCAAGGACCGTCTCGACCGTCCCGGCGCCGGCCTCTCCGGCGGTCAGCAGCAGCGCCTGTGCATCGCCCGCACCATCGCGGTCCAGCCCCAGGTCGTCCTGATGGACGAGCCCTGCTCGGCCCTCGACCCGATCTCCACGCTGGCGATCGAAGACCTGATGTTCAAACTGAAGGACCAGTTCACGATCATCATCGTCACGCACAACATGCAGCAGGCCGCCCGCGTGAGCGACAAGACCGGCTTCTTCTCCATCGAGAAGACCGGCGACCCCGGCCGCCTCATCGAGTACGACGACACCCAGAAGATCTTCAGCAACCCCACCCAGAAGAAGACCGAGGACTACATCACCGGCCGTTTCGGCTGACCGATCCTCGCAACATCCGCCCTACCCAGGGCCCCGACGCCGGTCCGGCCCCACTCCGGACCGGCGTTCTCTTTCCCGAGCGCCGCCCCGCGCTGTCCTGCCTTGCCCCGCTTTGCAGCCTTGCCCCGCGTTGCCTCGTGCCGCGCCGCCTCGTGCCGCGTTGCCTCGCGCCGCCTCGTGCCGCCTCGTGCCGCGTTGCCTCGCGTTGCCTCGCGTTGCCTCGTGCCGCGTTGCCTCGCGCCGTCTCGTGCCGCCCACCTCGCGTTGCGCCGCGCTGGATCAAGGAAGTTGAAGTCTTGCCTCTCCGTTGGGAGCGATCTCGATTCGTGGGGTCAGGGCGGTTGCGGCGTCGCGGTGGGCCGAGGCGGCGACGACTTCCGGGATGGTGTGGTGTGCGGCGATCTCGGTGAGGGTCCGGCGGGTGGGTGGGAGCATCGGCAGGGACGTTTCGGCAGGGGGGATCCAGGCGGTGGTGGAGGCTTCGCCGGAGACGTCGCGGGCGGACTGGGCTTCGGGTAACAGGGCCACGAAGAACCAGGTGTCGTAGCGGCGTGGCTCGAACTCCGGGGTGATCCAGCGGGACCAGGGCAGCAGCAGGTCGTCGCGGAGGCGCAGCTCGTGGCGGGCCAGCAGGTCGGTCATCGACAGCGTGCGGGCCTGAACCGCGGCCCGCTCGGCCTCCCATTCGGGGGTGTCGGTGGCGGTGACGGTGCGGTCCGGTTCGGCGCGTGGGCCGGCCAGCAGGACTCCGGTCTCCTCGAACAGTTCGCGGGCGGCGGCACCGACGACGGCGTGCGCCTCCGCTGGTGGGAGCCCGAGCCGCTCCGGCCAGTCGGTGCGAATGGTCACGGGATGATCGGCCGGGTCGACGGTGCCGCCGGGAAGTGCCTGTTCGGTGGCGACGGCCTCGGGAGGCGGCTGTTCGGTGATGGCTGGGCCGGTGGTGGTGTCGAGGGCTGGGGGGCCGGAGAGGCCGATCACGCCCTTGTCAGAGAGGTCGACGACGCCTCCGGGGAAGGCGTAGAGGCCGCCGAAGGCCATCGTGGTGGCGCGGCGCAGCACGTAGACCTGGAATGTGTCGTCGTGTGGCCGGAGCAGCACGACGGTGGCGGAGGGGCGAGCCGGGGCGGGTGGCCCGGTGAACTCTCGCGCTCGTTGTGCCATGGCGGGTGGTAGCGACATCGAGTCGGTCACCGGTCCGATCCTGCCACCGCCCGGTGCTGCGGCGATACGTTATCCACATCGGCTCGTCCGCGAGGTGGACCCTGTGGACAACCGAGGGCCCGACCGCGCGGCGGTGCGAGGATGGATCCGCATTCGACGGTGGGGAGATACCGTAATGATCATGACCGGACAGAAGGTGCGCTGGGGCGTTCTCGGCCCCGGCGGGATCGCCAGTGCATTCGCCGCCGACCTGAAGCTGGTGGAGGGCGCCGAACTCGCCGCCGTCGGCTCCCGCAGTTCCGACAGCGCCGAGGCCTTCGCGCAGCGGTTCGGGTTCGCCCGCTCCCACGGGTCCTACGCGGATCTGGCCGCCGACGACGGCGTCGATGTGGTCTACGTGGCGACACCACATGCCTTCCATCTGGACGCGGCGATGATGTGCATCGAGGCGGGCAAGGCGGTGCTCGTCGAGAAACCGGTCACCCTGGACCTGCCGTCGGCCGCGCTGCTGCTGGAGGCGGCCCGGTCACGTGGGGTGTTCCTGATGGAGGCCATGTGGATGCGCCTCAATCCGGCCATCCGCAAGATCGCCGAGCTGGTGTCGAGCGGTGCGATCGGTGCGGTGAGCGCGGTCCACGCCGACTTCGGGTTGCAGGGGCCGTTCGAGGCGTCGCACCGGCTGCGTGATCCGAAACTGGGCGGCGGCGCCCTGCTGGACCTGGGTGTCTACCCGATCCACCTGGCGCACCTGCTCCTCGGGGTGCCCGCGTCGGCGCAGGCCTGGGCGCACCTGACCCCGGAGCGGGTGGATGAGAACACCGGGATCCTGCTGGGCTACGAGGCCGGTGCGGTGGCCGCGCTGACCTGCAGCATCAACGGCCCGAGCCGGAATGCCGCCTCGATCACCGGCACGGCCGGCCGGATCGATCTGCCACCGGGCTTCTTCGTGCCCCGTTCGTTCGTGCTGAACCGGCAGGGCGCGGAGCCGGAGACGTTCGAGTTCCCGTTCGAGGGCAGCGGCTACCAGTTCGAGGCGGCCGAGGTGCAGCGCAGCCTGCTCGCCGGTGAGCTGGAGAGCCCGCTGGTGCCGCATTCGACGACACTCGAGGTGATGGCCCTGCTGGACGCCCTGCGCGAGCAGGTGGGCGTCAACTACTAGCGGACGCTTCAGACGAAGAGTGGCCGGACGATGAAGTAGATCACGCAGGCGAAGAAGGCGGCGGCGGGGAATGTCGTGATCCAGGCGATCACGATGTTGCCTGCCACGTTCCAGCGGACCGCGCTCAGTCGCTTGGTCGCGCCCACGCCCATGATCGCCGAGGTGATCGTGTGGGTGGTCGAGATCGGCGCGTGCAGGACCAGGGCGTTGAAGTAGAGCACCGAGCTGGCCACGGTCTCGGCGGCGAAGCCTTCGGCCGGTCCCAGGTCGATGATCTTGCGGCCGAGCGTGCGGATGATCCGCCACCCGCCGGCGTAGGTGCCGGCGGCCAGCACGGTGGCCGACGTCCAGTAGACCCACTCCGGGATGTCAGTGGACGAGGACTGGATGCCGCCGGTGTAGAGGGCCAGCACCACGATGCCCATGGTCTTCGCCGCGTCCTGCATGCCGTGCCCGATGGACATGGCGGCGGCCGATCCGGTCTGCGCCCAGCGGAAACCGCGGTTGAGCCGGCCGGGGTGCCCGCGCCGGAAGATCCACATGATCGCGACCATCATGATGAAGCCGAGCACCAGCCCGACAATCGGTGACACCACCATCGGGATCAGCACCTTGGTGATGATGTTGTCCCACTGGACGGTGCCGACGGTGGCGAAGAGCGTCGCGCCGACCAGACCGCCGAAAAGGGCGTGTGAGGAACTGGAGGGCAGCCCGAAGTACCAGGTGATCAGGTTCCAGGTGATCGCGCCGAGCACTCCGGCGAAGACGATGCCCAGGCTGGGGATGCCGGTCGGCAGGTCGACGAGGCCGTCGCCGACCGTCTTGGCGACCTCGGTGCCCAGGTGGGCGCCGATGAAGTTGCCGACCGCGGCCATGGCGAGCGCCACCCGCGGGGTGAGCGCACGGGTGCTGACGCTTGTCGCGATGGCGTTCGCCGCGTCGTGGAAACCGTTCGTGTAGTCGAACGCCATCGCGGCGAGGATCACCGCGATGACGGCGATCAGTGTGGGATCCACGGACTAGGACTCCTTGACCGCGATGGTCTCGATGGTGTTCGCCACGTGCTCGAAGGCGTCGCAGGCGGCCTCCAGCTCGTCGACGACCTCTTTCATCTTGAGCACGGTCAGAGCGTCGTACTCACCGGAGAAGAGCCGGACCAGGAGCATTCGGTACGCCCGGTCGCCGTCGTTCTCCAGGCGGTTGATCTCGATCCAGTACTCCTCCATGCCCTTCATCGACCGTAGCTTCGGCATCGCCTCGGCGGTCAGCTTGGCCTGCTGGTCCAGCACGGTGACCAGCTCGTGCATCTCCCTGGGGAGTGACGGCAGATCGGTCAGGCCGTACAGGTAGAGCAGGTTCCCGGCCGCTTCCAGGTGGTCCATCACGTCGTCCAGCTGGGAGCCGAGCGAGTAGATGTCCTCCCGGTCGAACGGGGTGATGAAGGTGGAGTTGATCTTCTTGTACAGCTCGTGGGTGATCGAGTCGCTGTCGTGTTCCACATCGCTCAGCCGATCGGAGACGGATTGGACGTCCACTCCGGGCAGCGCCAGCTCGTTCAGTAGTTCGGTGCCTTTGACCAGGTTGTAGGCGGCCCTGGTGAAGAGTTCGTAGAAGGCACCCTCGACGGGGCGGAATGAGAACTTCACGGCGGGGACCTCGATCGACGGGCGCAATATGAATGGATCTCCGAACGCATGCTATCTGTCCGTGCGGGTTCACCCTTCGCGACGGCCCTCAAACCGGCTCGCGCCGGTTCTCTGGGCGAGATGTGCCCGGCCGGGGCGCGGATTGGCGAAACGCCCTGGTCGGAGCGGGTGAGCGCGGCGGTTCGCTGATCGGGTGACGGCGCAGGTGCCGGGCCAGTCCGGCCAGATCGGTGTCGGCTATCACGTCTACGCCGGCGGCGCCGAGTTCGGTCCAGATCGCGGCCCGGTCCTTGCGGGTGCCGTCCGGGAGGCCGGAGATCCGGACGGTCCGCCCTTCGTCGTGTGCCGCGCGGACCAGGGCGTGCAGTTGGTGCCGTTCCTCGGCGGTGATCGAGTCGCGGCCGTCCCAGCCGAACCGGCGGTTCCACGACTCGCTGATCATCGGCACCAGGGTGGGCGGCGCCGACCGGGAGCCGAGGTCGTCGAAGCCGCCGTCGGCGAACGCGTACCGCACGGGTTCGGCGGCCAGTAGTTCCCGGACGTCGACCGCGCCGGTCACCGTCACGGTCACCGCCCGCGGCCGCAGTGTCCCGTCCCGGCAGCTGCTGAGCAGGCCGGCGTGGTCCTGGAGCTGCCGGTCGAGCATCCGGTAGGCGCGCAGCAGCGTCTCCGGGTCCCGGTTACCCGCACCGAATTCGATGACCAGCCGGAACGGGGCCCGCTGGTCGGGCCACAGCCGCCCGCCGTCGGCTCCGGCGCGGGTGAAGAGCGGGCCGAGGACGAGGCGGCGCAGGGTCCGGCCGGGTTGCGGGTCGCCGGGGCCGAGGTAGAGCTCGCCGCGCGGACCGGGGGTGACCACCACTGTCATCCCGGACAGTCCGAGTTTGATCACGCCGGGCAGTGGATCGACGGTGTCCGGTCCGGTCAGCGCGTGTCCGGCTGCCAGCCAGGGGTGGCGCCGGCGGATCAGGGCGACCGCGACCGCACCACCGGCTCCGGCGAGCCCGGCCAGTCCGCCTGCGATCGTTGCCATCTCCTGCACCAGTCACCATCCGATTCGTACAATATGGGCGTTTAATACTGTGGCACAGCCGATAGGCGAGAACGGGCAATGTCGCGCAGAATTCGTGTCATGCCGTCGCCGTCAGTGGCACTGTTCGAGGCTCACCGTCCGTACCTGACGGCCGTCGCCTACCGGATGCTCGGCAACCGTGCCGAGGCCGAGGACGCGGTCCAGGAGGCTTGGCTGCGCTACGCGCAGCAGCAGACCGCGGAGATCCGGGATGTACGGGGGTGGCTGACGACTGTCACCGCGCGGATCTGCCTGGACCAGCTCAATTCCGCGCGGGTACGACGGAACACGTACCCCGGTGAGTGGCTGCCCGCTTTTGTCGTCGAGCCCGACGCCGACCCGGCCGACCACGCCGAACGGGCCGATCAGGTGAGCATCGCCCTGCTTGTGGTGCTGGAACGGCTGACTCCCGAGCAACGGGTGGCGTTCGTCCTGCACGACGCGTTCGCGGTGCCGTTCGACGAGGTGGCGGCGGTGCTGGACAGCACACCCGCGGCGGCCCGGCAGCACGCGTCCCGGGCCCGTAAGGCGGTCGCCGACGGGCAGGTCCGGCACACCGCGGGACTGCCCGAGCAGCGGAGGGTCCTGAACGCGTTCCTGGCCGCCGCACAGGACGGCGACATGCGTACCCTGGCCGCTGTTCTGGCCCCTGACGTGGTCGCCATCGGCGATGGCGGTGGTGTCGTGCGTGCCGCCCTGCGCCCGGTCCTCGGCGCGGAGAAGGTGGCCCGCTTCTTCGTCGGCCTGGTCACCCACCGGCTGGCCGGCGCGACCGATCTCAAACTCGAACCGGTGCTGGTCAACGGATCGGCCGCGCTGCTGCTCAGCGGCCGTGACCCGGACGGCAGCCGGCTGCTCGTGGTGGTCGCGATCACCGTCGACGAGGGCCGGATCACCGGCATCTTCAACCAGCAGAACCCGGAGAAACTAGTCCTGGGTGACTTCGAGTAGGTGTTTGCGGTAGTGCGTCGCGAACGGCTCGGTGCCGTCGCCGAGCGCGCCCATCAGGTACTCGGCGGCCGCCTCGGCGTGCCCGACCAGGTCCTCCGGGTAACCGAACACCTCCCGGTGCTCGGCGAACTCGTCCTCGTCGCGCAGCTCGACCAGGCCCGACTCGCGGCGGCGCACCGCGTCCAGGTCCAGGTCGACGATGTGCACGGTGTCACCCTCCCAGCGGGCCGGGGTGGTGATGTCGCAGTAGACCTCGCTGGTCCGCGGCGGCGGGTTGAACATCCCGGTCCACCACGCGTAGCGCGGGATGAGCAGCACGAACGGGATCTGCTCGACCGACGGGCGCCCGTGGTAGACCGAGGCGGTGCCACGTGTCACACCGACCCAGACGCCGAGGTCGTCCTCCGCCAGCTTGCGTGCCGGGTAGTCACGGTGAGCCGAACCGTCGTACTTCGTGTAGATGACCCGGACCATCTCGCTCGGCATGGGTGCACCCTAACGGTGACCCGAAGATGTCGGTGGTGGCGGGTACGGTTCCTGCGTGCCCGCAGCCAGTAAGAAGAAGGCGACCGCCGAGCAGGTCCTCGCCGCCGCCGTCGGGGCGGTCCCCGGCGGCTCCGCCCGCCCCGGACAGCAGGCGATGGTCGAGGCCATCGACAACGCCGTCAAGAACAAGGAGCACCTGCTCGTCCAGGCCGGCACGGGCACTGGCAAGAGCCTCGGCTATCTCACCCCGGCGCTGCTCGTCGAGGGCCCGGTGGTGGTCTCCACCGCGACCCTGGCCCTGCAGAACCAGTTGATCGCGCACGACCTGCCCCGGCTGGCCGAGGCGGTTCAGCCGGTGCTCGGCCGGCGGCCGACGTTCGCCGTGCTCAAGGGGCGCCACCACTACCTCTGCGCGGCGAAACTCGAGCACGCCGACGAGCAGGAGCCCAACGACACCCTCTTCGACTCCGCTCCGCCCGCGCCCAAGGCCGGTCAGTGGCTCGGTGAGGCCGGCAAGATCGGCAAGCAGATCCAGCGGATCCGCAAATGGGCGGAGAAGACCGAGACCGGTGATCGTGACGACCTCGATCCGGGTGTCGACGAGGTGGTCTGGCGCCAGGTGTCGATGCCGGCGCGGGACTGTGTCGGTGCGGGCCGGTGCCCGTACGGGGCCGAGTGTTTCGCCGAAGCCTCCCGCGCCCGGGCCCGCGAGGCCGACATCGTCGTCACCAACCACAGCCTGCTCGCCGTCGACATGATCGCCGAGCGGCAGATCGTCCCGCCGCACAAGCTGCTCATCGTCGACGAGGCGCACGAGCTGGCCGACCGGGTCTCCTCCGCGGCCCAGGCCGAGATCACCCCCGAGGCCGTCGAGCGGGCCGGCCGCCGGGCCCGCACGATGATCACCCCGGCCGCCGCCGAGCAGCTCGCCCAGGCCGCCGACGAACTCACCGTCTGCCTCGCCGACCTGCCCGCCGAGCGCCTCACCAACGGGCTGCCGGAGCGGCTGCGCCTGGCCGTCGCCACCCTGGAGTCGGCCACCCGGTCCGGTCTCTCGTCGATCGGCGAGATCAAGTCCGACGACTCCGATCCGGTCGGCAAGCAGCAGGCCAAGGCGGTTCTGGACGAACTCTCCAACACGTCGCAGCGGCTGTTGGAGGAGAACAAGTTCGACGTCGCCTGGATCGAGAAGTCCGATTTCGGCAGCGGCCGGCGGGCGCTCGTGGTCGCCCCGCTCTCGGTCGCCGGGACCCTCGCCGAGAGCCTCTACACCGACCGGACAGTGGTGGTGACCTCGGCCACCCTGACCCTGGGCGGCAAGTTCGACTCCGTGGCCCGGTCCCTGGGGCTGCCCACCGACAGCAACGCCACCTCCGGCGACGGCTGGACCTCGCTCGACGTGGGTTCGCCGTTCGACTATCCGAAACAGGGCATCCTCTACGTGGCGGCACACCTGGAGCGGCCCCGGATGTCCGGCCTGCCGGATGCCGCCGGAGCCGAACTGCTGCGCCTGGTCGAGGCGCTCGGCGGGCGCACGCTGGGGCTCTTCTCCTCCCGCAAGGCCGCCACCCAGGCCGCTGAGCTGCTGCGGGCCAAAACGGATCTGCCGATCCTGCTCCAGGGCGAGGAGACACTGCCGATTCTGGTACGCAAGTTCAAGGACGACCAGGCGAGCTGTCTCTTCGGCGTGATGTCGCTCTGGCAGGGTGTCGACGTGCCCGGTGACTCGTGCCAGTTGGTCGTCATCGACCGTCTGCCGTTCCCGCGCCCCGACGAGCCACTGGCCGCCGCCCGGGCCGCGGCGGTCGACGCCTCCGGGGGTTCCGGCTTCTCCGCGGTCAGCGTCCCGATCGCCGCCGTCCGCCTGGCCCAGGGGGTCGGCCGTCTGATCCGCTCGACCGGCGACAAGGGTGTGGTGGCGGTTCTGGACTCCCGCCTGGAGACGGCCCGCGGTTACGGGCCCTTCCTGCGCCGGTCACTGCCCCCGTTCTGGTACACCACCCGTCCCGAGGTGGCCGAGGGGGCTCTCCGCCGCCTCGCCAACAGTTGAAAGGCTCGCCAGTTGATCCACGTCGCCTGCACGTTCCTGGTCGACCGCACCGGCGCGCTGCTGCTGCAGTTGCGTGACGACAAGGCCCCCTACTTCCCGAACGTCTGGGGTCTGCCCGGCGGCGCGATCGAGGAGGGCGAGACCCCGCAGGAGGGCGCCACCCGCGAACTGTGGGAGGAGACCAGTCTGCGCCCGGACGAGCCGTTGCGTCTCTTCGCCCGCCAGGAGCTACCCGAACAGAACCGGACGAAGAACTACTTCTATGGCCCGACCTCGGCATGCCAGGAGGACGTGGTGCTCGGCGAAGGTGCGGCAATGGTCTTCATCCCGGCGGCCGAGGCTTTGGACCGGCCTCTCACCCCGGGCACCGCCGAGATCATCGAGCGGTTCCTGGTGTCCGAGGAGTACTCCGCGATCACGCGACGGTGAGCCGGATGTCTCCGATCCGGGTTACCACCTCGACCTGACCGCCCAGGCCGGTGATGTAGACGCGCGGGACGTCGATCGTCACCGCGTCGCCGTTCTCGATCTGGCTGATCCGGGCCTGGCTCGGCCCGGTCGCCTCACCGAGCTGTGCCTGGGTCAGGCCGAGCCCTTTGCGGATCCCGGGAGTCGGGCCCCGCTGACCGACGCGAGCATGGTGGCGAGTCGCCGATTCGGGTGAACCGGTGGACGTGTCACCATGGCTGCCGTGACGGAGCCGGGTTATGCGTATCCGCCGCCCGCTGGTCCGAAGCGGCGGTGGTGGACCTGGGCGGTGGTGGCGGGTTGGGCTGTGGTGCTGACCGGGGCGGTGTTCTGGTCGGTGCGCAACGATCCGCCGACAGTGCCGGAGCAGCGGGACATCGGGCAGGCCCTGCCGGCTCTGGGGCGGGCCGCCGGGACCGTGGTCGAGGCGGTTCAGGACGAGCGATGGGTGCTGCGGATCGGGGAGCTGCAGGTCACCGACTGTGCGATCACCCCGGTTCGAGACGGGCGGGAAGCCGTTCGGACGGTCACCCTCTACGTGGCCGAGGGGGAGGCGCGGGAAGCGCTCGCCGGGGTCGCGGCCGGGCTGCCGGCGTCGTACCAGGCGGGTGTGACCGGAGCTCGCGGTGGCACCAGGCTGTCGTTCTTCGCCGACGCCGGCGACTACATCGCGATCGAGGGCGAGGCGCACTCGTCGGATCAGGTGCTGACGCTCACCCTCTCCACCGGCTGCCGGCCCCCGGCTGATGATCGGGAGCAGGCGGATCCGCCTCCCGGGGCGGTGCCGGGCCAGGTGCGTGAGCTGGGCGGCACGGTTCGGGGCGCGGTGGCCTGCCCGGGTGGCGGGACGGCTACCACGTTCCAGGGTGACGGCGGGCCGGCTGATCCGGACGGTGGACCGCAGGGGGTGCCCGCGGGGACCGAGCCGGTGTGGAGTGAGCCGGGTGGGTGGGCGTACCGCGCCGGATCCGAATCGGTCGTGACCACCGCTGACGGTGGGCGGCTCCGGATCAGCGTGACCACCGGCTGCCGGGCGGTCTGAAAGCGGCCTAGTAGACCAGGGCCTGGGCACCGTCGGACATGATCTCTTCGACGAAGACGGCGGCGCCGGCGATCCGGATGCCGGGGATCACGTCGCCGGGGCCGATGTCGCGGCGGGCCGCGCACTGGGTGCAGGCGGTGATCCGGCCGGCTTCCAGCAGCAGGTCGATCAGGTCGGGCAGCGGGGCCGCGTGCGCCAGCGTGAAGTCGGCGGCCCGGCCGGGCAGGGCGAACCAGGTGGACTCGCCGGTGAGCCAGAACGACACGTCGATTCCGGCGGTCGCGGCGGTGCCGGCCACGTTGAATGCCTGGTTGCAGCGTTCCGGCGCGTCGGCTCCGGCGGTGGCCTTGACGACGAGCAGGCGTGTCATGGCGCCAGCATAAGATGGGCCGGTCATGGTTACGGAAATCGGGTTCGTGAGTCTGCTGGTGGCCGCTCTGGGCGGTCTGGCCGGCGGCTTCGGTTATCTGGCAATGCGCATTTCGAGGGGACGCTGGTGAGCAACGAGACGGAAAACCCGTTGGGACCGCCGCCGTGGCTCAACGCTCCGCCGGTCGAGCGTTATCCCTACGAGGACACCCACGACCTGCGGTCCGGTCCGGACCTGCACCCGTCGCTGCTGGGCCTGCTGCCGTTCGTCGGGTTGTGGCGGGGCCGGGGTCAGGGCGGGTTCCCGCAGGAGGCGGACTACGACTTCGCCCAGGAGATCCGGATCAGTCACGACGGCCGTGATTTCCTGCGGTACGAGTCGCGGGCCTGGCTGCTCGACGACGACTCGAAACCGGCCGGTCAGGCGCTCGTCGAGTCCGGGTTCTGGCGGCCGGTGCTGATCGACGGCCGGCCCGGTGACGAGATGGAGGCCACGATGATCCGCCCGGACGGGGTGGCCGAGCTGTACCTGGGCAAGGCGGCCACCACCCGGCTGGAGATGACCGCCGACGCGGTGGCGTACACGCCGTCGGGTCTGCCGGTGACCGGCAGCCACCGGCTGTTCGGCATCGTCGAGAGCGCGCTGCTGTACGCGCATGAGATCGCAGTCGGCAACAGTGGCCTGAAGCCGCACATGTCGGCTCGCCTGCTACGCATCGGTGGTTGAGTAACCCAGCAGGTCGAGGAGACGGGGAGTCCAGGGTGATCTGGCCCGGGACACCCCGTCCAGGCTGGTCACCTCGGCCAGCCCGCGCAGGGACGACGCCAGCCAGATCGTGTCGGCGGCGGCCAGTTCGGCGCGTGTGATCATCCGCTCGGCGGGGTGCAGGCCCACCGAAGGCGCCAGTGACAGCAGGTGGGCGGCGGTGATGCCGGGCAGGATCCCGGCGGCCGCAGGCGGGACCGTGCACAGATCGTTTCCGGTCAGCCAGACCACTGAGGCGGTCGGCGCCTCGAGCACGTACCCCTCGGTGGAAAGCCAGATGAGGTCGTCGGCGCCCTGCCGGACCGCCCACCGCCGGGCCGCGAAGTTCTCCGCGTAGGACAGCGTCTTGGCTGCGGACACCGACCATGGCGGGCGCTTCACCGAGACGCCGAGGTCGGCGGTGTGGACCCGGACCCCACTGCGGCGTTCCCGGAGGATTCCCGCCGGAAGCGGATTGACCGAGATGTCCAAAACATGCCGGGTGTAGATGATCCGCACCATGCCCTCGCCCGACAACTCGGAGAAGTCGGGAAGTACAGGTGGGGGCATGTCCAGCAGTGCAGCCGATCTGGCGAGCCGTGCCAGATGAGCGTCGAGTAACCACGGTCCCGCCGGCCGCAGATGCAGAGTCTCGAAGACACCGTCACCCATGAGGTCGGTGGGCGGGACAAGAATGCGGTCGCTCATGCGAACTATGCTCGATCACGTGTCCGCCACATCGCTAGCCGCCATGCTCCGCGAGAGGGGCCTGCGGCTCACCCCACAGCGCCAACTGATCCTCGAAGCGGTGCACGATCTCGGTCATGCGACGCCCGAGACGGTGCACAACGCGGTCCGTGAGCGGGCCGCCGGCGTCAACATCACCACCGTCTACCGGACCCTTGAGCTGCTCGAAGAGCTCGGGCTGGTGAACCACACCCATCTGTCGCACGGTTCGCCGACGTATTCGGCGGCCGGCGAGCACCAGCACGTCCATCTGGTCTGCCGGTCCTGCGGGTCGATCTCCGAGGTGGACCCGGTGGTGTTGCAGCCGGTCACCGAGCAGTTGTTGCGGGAGCGGGATTTCCGGGTGGACGTGGGGCACGTCTCCCTCTTCGGGGTGTGCGGCGACTGCAAGGAGGCCGAGTGACCACCGTCATGGTCGAGGATCTGGAGCCGGGTGCGGCTGATGCCGGGGTGCCCGCGCACTTCGGTGACCCGATGCGGGAGCAGCGTCTGCTGGAGACCGGCGTCGGCCTGGTCGACAGGTCGAACCGGGCGGTGATCGCGGTTCCCGGCGAGGAGCGGGCGAGCTGGCTGCACACGATCACCTCGCAGCACCTGTCCGGGATCGTTTCCGGTCAGGGCACCGAGTTGCTGGTCCTCTCCCCGAACGGGCACATCGAGCAGCACGCTCTGGTCGCCGAGGACGGGACGACGGTGTGGCTGGACACCGAGCCCGGCGCCGGCGCGGGTCTCCTGAAATACCTGGAGATGATGCGTTTCTTCACCCGGGTCGAGCCGCGCGACGCGACGGCGGAGATCGCGGTGCTGTCACTGGTCGGGCCGGGTGCGGCGGAGCTCTTCCCGGATCTCACGGCACCTGAGGTGAGCGCGGTGCCGGACGCCCGGTTCGCCGCCGGGACCGTTCCTCCCCGGGCGACGAGCGCTTATGCGGTACGCCCGTTCGAAGGTGGACTGGCCCGACGCGTTCCGCTCGGGATCGACCTGCTCGTGCCGCGCGCCCGCAAGGACGAGATCATCGCGAGCCTGGGGGTGCAGCGGGCCGGGCTCTGGGCGTACGAAGCGGTCCGGGTCGCGCATCGGATCCCCCGTCTGGGCTGGGAGACCGATCACCGGACGATCCCCGCCGAGATCGGCCTGATGGCGACGAGTGTGCACATGGAGAAGGGCTGCTACCGCGGTCAGGAGACGGTCGCCCGGGTGCACAACCTGGGCCGCCCGCCGCGCCGTCAGGTCCTGTTGCACCTCGACGGTGTCGCCAGTGATCACCCGCCGGCCAAGGACACCCCGGTCGAGTGGAACGGCCGTGCCGTCGGTTTCATCGGCACCGCGGTCCGCCACCACGAGCTGGGCATGGTCGCGCTGGCAGTGGTGAAGCGAAACGTCCCGGACGATGCCGATCTGTCGGTGGGGGAGTCGGCGGCCGCGATCGACGTGGGGTGACCCATGGCAGTATGCGGGGCATGACCGGAACGTTGATCACCGTCGCCCCAGCCGGCACGGACTCGCTGGTGGCGACCGCCAAGGAGTCCGAGGCGCTGGGCGCGGCGGCGATCCACGTGCCGGCCGGTGACGGCGACCGGACGCGACTGCGGGAGACGGTGGCCGCGCTGCACGAGTCCACCGGTCTGATCGTGCAGCTCGCCACGGCTGAGGCGGTGCACGTCCCGGAGCGGGACCGATGGAACCTGGTCGACGTCGGGGCGGACGTGATCTCCATCCCGATGGAGTCGCCCGGAATCACCATCGCCCTGCACACCCGCGCGCAGGAGCGCGGGATCGTGCCGGAGTACCGGATCTTCGGCCTGGACCAGCTCGCTCTCCTCCAACGGGTGCTCCGGCGGTACGACCTCCCGTTCACCGGCCGCCTGCATCTCGGCCTGCGGCTGGGCATCCCCGGCGAGGAGCGCGGGGCGGCCGACGCTCTCGTCGAGTGCGAGCGGGTGATCCGGGATCTGCCGGCGGGCACCACGTTCTCGGCCGCCGGTCTCGGGCGGAGCACCCTGCCGGTGATGCTCGCTGCGCTCGCCTTCGGAGGCCACTTGCGGGTCGGTACGACGGACACCGTGTTGTACGCCGAGAATCGCCCTGTCGACTCGGACATGCAGTTGGTCGCCCGGGCGGTCGGGTTCGCCCAGCTCGCCCAGCGGCCACCGCTCACCTCTGCTCAAGCCCGTGACCTGCTGGGAGTACCACCCCGATGATCGTCGCCGAAGTGATCCGTTCCGGTTTTGTGGAGAGTGTCCACCACGGCGTCGTCGCCGTCCTGGGCCCCTCGCACCCGGACTCGCTGGGGGATGTCGAGAGCCCGTTCTTTCCCCGATCGTCCAACAAGCCGCTGCAGACCGTCGGGCTGCTCACCGCGGGTCTCGTCCCGCGTGAGGAGGCCGACCTGGCGATGATGAGCGGCAGCCACGACGCGGAACCGTTTCACGTGGAACGGGTGCGGGCCATCCTCGCCGCCGCAGGGCTCGGCCCGGAGGCGCTGCGTTGCCCGGCCGATCTGCCGCACGGCACCGAGGCCCGGAACGCCTGGCTGCGGGGCGGCGGCGAGGCCGAGCCGATCCTGATGAACTGCTCCGGCAAGCATGCCGGGATGCTCGCCACCTGTGTGGTCAACGGCTGGCCGCTGGAGACCTACCTGGCCGTCGACCACCCGTTGCAGCAGGCCCTCGCCGCCGCGGTCAGCCGGCTCGCCGGGGAACCGATCGCGGCCCTCGGGGTGGACGGCTGCGGTGCGCCGATCTTCGCGATCTCCCCGGCCGGACTGGCCCGAGCCTTCCAGCGGCTGGTCGACGCGGAACCCGGGACACCGGAGCGCCGGGTTGCCGACGCCATCCGGGCGAACCCCGAGTTGCTGGCGGGTACCGCGACCGACGACACCGTGCTGATGCGGGCCATCCCCGGTCTGCTGGTGAAGAAGGGCGCCGACGGGGTAGCCGCGGCAGCCCTGCCCGGAGTCGGCGCGGTGGCTCTGAAGATCTCCGACGGTGCGGCGCGGGCGCGTGGCCCGGTGCTGCTCGCAGCCCTGCGCAAGCTCGGCGTGCAGGTCGGGGACGTCCTTCCGGAGCCGGTCCTGGGCGGTGGCCAGCCGGTCGGCGAGGTCCGCGCCGTCTTCTGAAGCCTTCTAGGGGTCACAGATCAGGGGTGACTCGCTTCACGCTAGCTGGAGTTAGCATTCTGCTTGCAAGAGCTAGCAAGGCGGGCTAACTTCGAGACATGGCCGCACCCAAGGACCTGCCTGAGGACATCGGGACCTTCATCCGAGACCTGAGGCAGACCGCGAAGATCTCGCTCCGGCAACTCGCCGACAAGGCTGGGGTGAGCAACCCCTACCTGAGTCAGATCGAGCGTGGCCTGCGTAAACCGAGCGCCGAGGTGCTGGCCCAGATCGCCAGCGCCTTGCGAGTGTCGACGCCCGCGATGTATCTGCGGGCCGGACTGCTCGATGGCGAGGGCCAGCAGGGCGTGCTGGCTGCCATCGCGGTCGACCCGGAGCTCACGATCGCGCAGAAGCAGTCCCTGACGCAGATCTACGAAACGTTCCGCAACGAGAACGCGCGTAACGCGCCGCCCGCTGAGGACCCGCCCGGTGCCACCGCTGAGGAGACGAAATGACCGAGCAGACCAAGACCAAGATCCCCGCTCCGCTGTATGCCGCCGCCGGTGCCGGTGACCTGGCATACGAGCAGCTCCGCAAGCTGCCGGCCGTGGTGACCGAACTCAGCGACAAGGCTGCCGCCTCGCTGCGGGCCTACAACGAGCAGGCCGGCACCAAGGCCTCCGAGCTGCGTGGCAAGGCCGAGACCACCGACTTCACCGCCCTGCGGGACAGTGCCGCCACCGCTGCCACCAACTTCGCCCAGGTCGCCTCCGAGCGTGCCCTGGCCGTTTACAACGAGCTGGTCGCCCGCGGCGAGAAGGTCGTCGGCAGCGGTGTCGTCGAGGCCGCCGAGGTGGTCAACGCCGACATCGAGGCCACCGAGCAGCCGAAGGCCGTCGAGGCTTCGGCCGACGAGATCAAGGCCGTCGAGGCCGCGCCCGCCCCGAAGCCGCGCAAGCGCGCCAAGCCGGCCGCCCCGGCTGAGTGATCAACCTCTGGTGACATGCTCAACGGGCCCCGGCACTGCCGGGGCCCGCGGCATAGACTCTCCCTCATGGCCACCGCAGCGCCCATCTTTTTCATCGAAGTCCGCCAGTGGGTTGATTTCGCCATCCTGCTCGTCTCCCTGGCGGTCCAAGCTGTCGCGCTGATCCACTGCCTGACCCAACGGGGTGCGGGCTTCCAAGCGCTCGGCACCCTGCCGAAAGGCGCCTGGGCCGGCATCATGGGAGTCTGCCTGGCGATCACCCTGCTCCTGCGCGGCAGCCTGCTGATCGTCACGATGATCGGCGTGGCCGCGGCCCTGGTCTACATGCTGGACGTGCGCCCCGGGCTCAAAGACCTGTCGGACGGCAAGGGCTTCTGGTGACCCGGTTCGGACCGCCGCCTCCGGACGGCGGTCCGCGCCTGCAGCGCATGGACCGGACCGGGCCGAGGACGGGCCGGCCGACACTGCCGGGTCCGGCGACCGAGGTGGTCACCCTTCCTTCTGGGGTACGAGTGGAGCAGCTCGTCACCGGCACCGGCGACCCGGTCACCGTGTTCGCGCACGGGCTCGCCGGTGACATCTCCGGCACCCGGCCACTCGGCAGCGCGGTCACCGGCCGCCGGGTGTTCTTCCACTTCCGCGGCCACGGCCGGTCCGATGTGCCGCCCGGCCCGTGGAGTTTCGCCGACCTGGCAGCCGAGTCACGTGCCGTCGCCGACCGGGCCGGTGCCACCCGGGCCGTCGGCGTCAGCATGGGCGCTGCCGCACTCTGCCGGCTGCTCGCCGACACCCCCGACCGGTTCGAGCGGGTCGTCCTCTACCTGCCCGCACCACTCGACGGCACCCGCGCCGCCGCCTCCACCCAGCGCTTGGACCGGCTACTCGCCTCGGTCGAGTCCGGCGAGGCCGCGATGATCGCCGACGCCGTCGAGCAGGAGATCCCCGCCACAGTCCGCAACACCCCGGCAGGCTGGAGCTTCCTGCGCCAGCGGGTCGAACAACTCCAGCGGGACGGCCTGGCCCCCGAGATCGCCTCGGTGTGGTCGGAGCCCGCACTCGCCGACGAGGCCGCGTTGACGGCGTTCACCGGCCGTGCCCTGGTCCTGGGCTGCCGAGGCGACGAGGCGCATCCGGCCGCCACGGCCGAGCGGATCGCCACTCTCCTGAACGCCGAACTGGAGATCTACGACCGCCCCAGCATCATCTGGACCAGTCGAAACGCCCTCCGCGACCGAATCTCCACGTTCCTGAACGCCTAGCAGCCCGCTGCCCGGCCGGCCGACCTTCCGCCGGCCTCCCGGCCGCCTCTCGCCCGTCTCCCGGCTCTCGCCTGCTGGCCTCCCGGCTGTCTCCCGCTTCTCGCCCGTCAGCTGCTTGCTTCCTTCCGCCCGCTGGCTTTCGCCCGCCGGTTCCCGCCCGCTGGCTTTCGCCCGCCGCTGGCCTGCGCTTGCTTCCCTCCGTCCGCTAGCTGACTTCCTGGCGGCTGAGGGGATGTCCCTCTTGGGGTGGCGATCGGTGGGGAAAGCGGTCAGTTGCCGTGGGGGAGACGGCATTCGGGTGGATGTGTCGGCTGGCTGTCTGCTTTGGGGCCGTAACCTTTTCCGGCGTTTGAACGGTACGTTGTACGTGCGCTTGTCCCCTAAATCAGTTTTTTTCGCTTTGGTTATTGCCGGGCTGCCGTTTGCCGGAGTGGCCGGCTGGGCCCTGGGGGCGCCCGCCGGTCAACCGGCAGCACTCGGCGTCCACAGCGGGCTCGGTGACTCCGCCGGTGAGGGCGGCATCGGCTCCGCCCCGATCATGACCGGCCCGGACCATGGCACCGGCCGCCCCGCCGAATCGCCCCGGACCACAGCTGATCCCGATGCCACCGCGGACACCCCCCTCGGTGGGCCGACGGTTGTCGTGACGACGGTGACCGTCATCCGTACCGCGGCACCGGAGACCATCCGGACCACCCCGCCGCCGGCTCTGACTGAGCCGCCCGTCCCCACCCCGACCGAGGTCACCGACCCGCCGGGGCCGTCGGACACACCCCCGATGCCGAGTTCGACCACCGACCCGGCCGAGCCGGAACCGTCCGGATTCGTGGACGAGGAGACCCGGTACTACCACGACTATCGGGGTCCCGGCTGGTGGCGCTTCCGCTAGGGAGCTTCCGCGGTCAGGGTCTGTTGTTCCGCTGGGGAGCTTCCGCGGTCAGGGTCTGCTCTTCCGCTGGGGGTTCGCCCGTTGTGGTCGGTGGTGCGACGCCGGTCCGGGCGCACGATGATTCATCGGGTTCCCCCGCCGGCGCCCTGGTGACTCATGCCTGATCGCTGCGTCTGTACCCGCTGGGCTCGAATCTTGGTGGGCCGACCACCGAAATCGGTGGCCGACCCACCAAGATCCGGGGCGGTCGGGGTGGGGCTACCGATCTTGGTCGAACGACCACCGGAATCGGTGGGTGATCGACCAAGATCTGGGCAGGGAGTGGCCAGAAGGAGTGGTCAGTCGGCTGGAGGATTGCGCCCGCTGCGGGCTGCGGTCATGGGAAGGGCTCCCCCGGCCCCGGCTCGGCGGCACGGTCGGGACTGTGTTTATCCGCGCCGGTGCCGGATCCCCGACCAGAGCACGCGATCCGCGATCTTGTGACGAGACAAGGGCTCACCGCCAGGAAGATGGCGGACTTCCTGGGTGTGACCGGAGTGCAGCTCGCTGCCAGGAAGAAAGCGCACCCCTGAGCGCGACCAGACCAGGGCTCATCGCCAGGATGAAAGCGAACATCCTGGGTGTTGCCGGACGAGAAAGCGCTGCCAGGAGGAAAGCGGATTTCCTGGTTTTGACCGGACGAAGGCTTGTCTATATGAGGAAAGCGGACACAGTGATCGCGAAAGGTGTCTGGGCGGCCATAGCCCGTCGTGCCCCGGCCCTGCGAATCTGGCGTCCTGGCTCTAAGCTCCCGGAACGTGAGTGGTGATCTGAGCCGGCCGGTGTCGGTGTTTCGTGAGTTCGCCTCGGGTGCCGGGCTGCTCGGCCGTGGGCTGGGCCTGGTGCTGAGCCGTCCCCGGCTGCTCCTGATCGGACTGATCCCGGCGCTGATCTCCGGCATCCTCTACACGATCGCGCTGGTCCTGCTGATCCGGTTCCTGCCGGACCTGGCCGCGCTGGTCACCTGGTTCGCCGACGACTGGTCCGAGTGGCTGCGCGGGACCATGCGGGTGCTCGGCGGAATCACCGTACTCGGATCCGGTGTCCTGTTGTCGATCCTCACCTTCACCGCGGTGACGCTGCTGATCGGCGACCCGTTCTACGAGAAGATCTCCGAACTGGTGGAGGACCGGTTCGGTGGCGTGCCGGACGCGGTCGACACCGGGTTCTGGCCAGGGCTGCGGCGCAGCCTCGCCGACTCGCTCAAACTGCTCGGCATCTCGATCCTGGTCGGCATCCCGCTGTTCCTGCTCGGACTGATTCCGATCATCGGCCAGACGGTGATTCCGGTGGTGGCCGCCGCGGTCGGTGGCTGGCTGCTGGCCCTGGAGTTGACCGGGGTTCCCTTCCAGCGCCGCGGACAGCGGCTGTCCCACCGGCGGGTTGTCCTGGCCCAGCGCAAGCCGTTGACTCTGGGCTTCGGAACGGTGGTCTTCCTGACCTTCCTGATCCCCCTCGGCGCGATCTTCATGATGCCGGCCGCCATCGCCGGGGCCACCCTGCTGTCCCGCAAGTCCCTGAACCGGCCCATCGAGATCACCAACACCCCACCCCTGTAGCGGCTGCGGCCCTGGCCGGAACCCACGCGTTTCTCGGTCCCTCGACTGCGGTCACCGGGATATCGGTTGATCTGCCGCCGTCTGCGGTGGTCTCTTGACCGGGATCGGGTACCGCCTGGCGAGGAGATGCCGTGGACGTCGAACTGGTTGAAGGGGACATCACCGCTCAGCGGGTGGACGTCATCGTCAACGCCGCCAACTCGTCGTTGCTCGGCGGTGGTGGTGTGGACGGGGCGATTCATCGCAAGGGCGGGCCGGAGATTCTGGCTGACACCCGGAAACTGCGGGCTTCCCGGTACGGGCGTGGGCTTCCGGTCGGCCAGGCAGTCGCGACGACAGCCGGCCGGCTGCCCGCACGCTGGGTGGTGCATACCGTCGGTCCGGTGTTCAGCGCTGAGGAGGACCGGTCCGAGGTGCTGCGTTCCTGCTATGTGAACTCGCTGCGGGTCGCCGACGAACTGGGCGCCGAGACGATCGCGTTTCCACTGATCTCAGCGGGGATCTACCGGTGGCCGGTCGAGGATGCGGTACGGCAGGCCCTCAGCGTGATCCGTACTGCCGGCCCGAGGCGTCTCCGCACAGCGACGCTGGTCCTGTTCGGTGCCGAAACCGCAGCCACCGCCCGAGCCGTCGCCGGCTCCTGACCCCGGCTGCACCCCGCCGTGCTCGATATGGAGAGTTGCGGTTCGTTTCGCGCCCGAAGTCGGCACCTGGGAGTCGGTCTTGGTGGTTGACGGCGGCGCGGGGTAGCGGTGGGGGCCGCATTCGGCCCGGCGGTCGTGCGGATACCTGGAGTGACGCCTGCCTCGCGGGTTGCGGCGGGACCGTTTGTGGGGCGTACCAGAAAAGGGGTTGGCCTGGGAAGACTTCAGGCCGAGGCGCGGATGATCAGCTCGGTGGGGAGGATGATCGCGGGATTCAGGTCGGGTTCGCCGGTGATCAGGCGCAGCATCTGGCGGGCCATGGTTCGGCCGGCCTCGCTGATCGGCTGGCGGACGGTGGTCAGGGGCGGGTCGCTGTAGCGGCTGATGTCGAAGTCGTCAAAGCCGATGACGGCGACGTCTTCGGGGACGCGGCGGCCGGCGGCCCGCAGGGTCTGGAGGGCGCCGTGGGCCATCAGGTCGGAGGCGGCGAAGACGGCGTCGAGTGCCGGGTTCTGGTCGAGCAGGGTGCGCATGGCGGTGACGCCGGAGTCGCGGGTGAAGTCGCCGGCGGCGATCATGGTGGGGAGGCCGGCGTCGCGCATGGTGCCGGTGTAACCGGTGAGGCGGGCCAGGCCGGCCACCATGTCCTGAGGGCCGGCGATGGTGGCGATCCGGCGGCGTCCGCTGTTGATCAGGTGCTGGATGGCTGCCGCGACTCCGCCGGCGTGATCGACGTCCACGTAGGGCACGAGTGGTGACGCGATGATCGGGCGTCCGGAACAGATCACTGGGATGCCGCGCCGGGCGAGCAGGCCGGGTAGCGGGTCGGCGCCGTGGGTGGAGGCGAACATGACGCCGTCGACGTGGCCGGCGACGGCGTAGCGTTCGACCCGCTGGTAGCCGGCGGCTGATCCGGCCATCATCAGGACCAGCTGTTTGTCGGCGGCTTCCAGTTCGGAGCCGACGCCGCGGATGATCGCCGGGAAGAACAGGTCGTCGGAGAAGACCCGGTTCGCGGTCTCCGGCAGGATCAGCGCGATGGAGTCGGTCTGCCGGGTGACGAGGCTGCGGGCTGCCTGGTTCGGCACATAGCCGAGTTCCTCGACGGCCCGTTTGACGGCTTCCCGGATGGTGGCGGCGACGGTGGTGGAACCGTTGACGACGCGGGACACCGTGGCCCGGGAGACCCCGGCCCGCTGGGCGACAGCTTCCAGAGTCGGTCGTTCCCGCGTCGTCAACATCTGCTCCTATGAAAGCCCGTTGCGCCGGATCACCTCGCGGTACCACTTCGCGCTGTCCTTGAGCACGCGTTCCTGCGTGGTGTAGTCGACGTGCACCATACCGAAGCGCTTCGCGTACCCCTCGGCCCATTCGAAGTTGTCCATCAATGACCAGGCGAAGTATCCGCGCAGATCGACCCCGGCCGCCAGGGCGTCGAGGCAGGCGCGCAGGTGGCCGTCGACGTATTCGATGCGGTCGGCGTCGTGCACACCCTCCGGGTAGGCCGCCCCGTTCTCGGTGATCATCAGTGGGACGCCGGGGTAGTCGCGGTGCATCCGGGTGAGCAGCCGGGTCAGCGCGCCGGGTTCGACCTGCCAGCCCATGTCGGTGACCGGGCCGACCGGCTTGCGGAAGGCGATGCCCTCGCTGCCGGGGTAGTCGAGGGCGCCGGGCTGGCCGGGCTTCGCCGAAACGTATGACGGGGTGTAGTAGTTGATCCCCAGCACGTCCAGCGGCTGGTGGATGATCTCGGTGTCGCCGTCCTTGATGAAGGACAGGTCGGTGATCCGGGAGATGTGTTCCAGCACGTCGGCAGGGTATTCACCACGCAGCAGCGGGTCGAAGAAGATCCGGTTGGCGACGCCGTCGATGATCCGGGCGGCGGCCACGTCGGCCTCGCTGGCCGGGTTGAGCGGCTCGACCTGGCACGGGTTGAGCGTGATGCTGATGTTGCGGGCGCCGGCCGCGCGCAGGGCCCGGGCGGCCAGGCCGTGTGCCAGGTTCAGGTGGTGCGCAGCGGCCAGCGACCCGGCCGGGTCCTGCTTGCCGGGGGCGTGGATGCCGTTGCCGTAACCGAGGTAGGCCGAGCACCACGGCTCGTTCAGTGTGGTCCAGGTGGCGACCCGGTCACCGAGGCGGCGGTGGACGATCTCGGCGTAGTCGGCGAACGCCTCGGCGGTCTCCCGGACGGTCCAGCCGCCGCGGTCCTCGAGCGTCTGCGGCAGGTCCCAGTGGTAGAGCGTGACCACCGGGTTGATGCCCTTGCTCAGCAGTTCGTCGGTGAGCCGGTCGTAGAAGTCCAGGCCACGGACGTTGACCGGGCCGGTGCCGTCGGGACGGATCCGCGGCCAGGCGACGGAGAACCGGTACGCGGCGAGGCCGAGGTCGGCCATCATCGCGACGTCTTCGGCGTACCGGTGGTAGTGGTCGCACGCGACGTCGCCGGTGTGGCCGCCGATGACCTTGCCCGGGGTTCGGCTGAACGTGTCCCAGATGGACGGCCCGCGACCGTCCTCCCGAGCGGCGCCCTCGATCTGGTACGAGGCCGTGGCCGCACCCCAGACGAAGCCGTCGGGGAATCCGGTCCCCGCGGCTGCCGGCTGCGCCGACGTGGACGTGACGGTTGCCGTCATGTCTTCTCCGCTCCTGATGATCCGCAGTACTTAACCGGTTCATCTTACGGCTTGACGACCGGGAGACAACCGGCTTGACGACCGGAGACGACCGGCTTGACGACCGGAGACGACCGCGCTCGGTGTGAACTGTCAGCCGGTTCGCAACGCTTGGAAGAGCCGGGGGTCCCCGGTCAGCGCCAGCTGGTCCGGTGACTTCCGGCCCATCATCGCGAGCTGCAGGTCACTGGCGGTGCCGGTGACCCGGGCCCGGGCGTGGTGATCGTCGCTGTCCAGGATGGTGTCGGTGTCCAGCAGCGCGATCCCGGGACCGCGCAGCCGGACGAACCACTCCTGCCCGGCGTCCGTCCCGACCAGCTGCACCACACCGTGCAGGTCGGTCGGGCCCTTCCGCTTCCCGGCCGGCAGCCAGGTGTCCAGGATCTCGCCGACCCCGTCGGTGGCGAGCTTGGTCTCGATCGGGGTGGCCCGGCCGGCCGCCGACTCGGCGTCCCACCGGTGCACCGACAGCTCGTGGGCGATCCGGCGGTCCCAGAAACCCGCCTGTTTCGGCTGTGGCGCCCAGTTCCAGGCCGGGAAGTCCGGATCCAGCGCCTCCAGCGTCTCGATCGTGCCGGTCAGCTCCCGGCGCAGGTGGTCGAGGGTCTCCGGCCAGCCGTCCCGGGGCAGTGGCGGTGCGGTCTCCGGCCGGGCGGTGAGCCCGCGGACGACA
>DATMVU010000559.1:0-7671 GCA_035562875.1 Actinoplanes sp.
ATCGTCGGCAAAGCCCTGCAGGGCCGCCGCGACGACGTCGTCCTGGCCACCAAGTTCAACGGCCCGATGGGCGCCGACCCCAACCGGCAGGGCAAACTCCCGCCGGTGGATCGTCACCGCCGTCGAGGACTCACTGCGCCGTCTCGGCGTCGACCACATCGACCTCTACCAGGTCCACCACGTCGATGACCGCACCGACATGGAGCCTGTGCGGAGGCACGAGGGCGGACCGTAGCCGTTCCGGCGCCGGACGAAGAAGCTGGGGCCATCGATGTCCCCTACACGTGTCCTGACGGCGGGGGAAGGCGACCTCCTGATGGCCGTCAGTGGTCAGGGTGATGGGGATGATCACTCGCTGATCTGCTCGATCACGGTGTCCGGGGCAGGCCTGCGGCGGTTGCGGTGATCATGCGTTGCAGGGTGGGGAGAAAGGGCGGGAAGGCTCGAGCGATGCCCGGTTCGAGGTCGTACAGCTCTCGCAGGGCAGGCGAGGGCCGGGTCAGCGGGTACAGCTTGGTGACGAAGGCACTGGCGGTCATGACCAGAGCAGCGCCGTCCAGGTCGGTCAGCGGCGGGGCGGCTGCCGCGATCAAGCGGCCGACCTGCATGTAGGTGCCGATTGCCCACTGCTTATGGGCGCGCAGGGCATCAACGGAGACATTGTGCTCCAGCATCGTCTCGACATGGGTGGTCAGGTCGCAATACAGCGGCCGAGCCTCGTATGCCCGGGCCAGCACCGCTCCGACCTCGGCGAAGCCGCTCGCCTGGGGCAGTTCGGCGGTGACCGCCCGTGCCCAGTCGTCGCCTTCGTGCCGGACGAGCAGCAGGTAGATCTCCTCGCGGGTGCCGAAATAGCGCAGAACGTTGGACTTGACCAGCCCCACTGCCTTGGCGATGTCGCCGAGGCTGACGTGTGCGACTCCGGACTGCGCGGCGAGGTCGCGGGCAGCGGCCAGGATCGTCTCGCGGCGCTGGTCCTTCTGTTCGGGGCGCCTGGCCCGCTGAAAAGAGTCCATAGCAGGGAGAATCGTAGACCAGAGAACAAGAGAACGTCGTTCTCTTGTTAAGAGTACAGTGTTCCTTTAGGGTCGGTCGGCATGAGCGATATCGCCGACGATCTTGATCGGACCATCGACGCCTTCGTGGCCGCCTTCAACGAGTCGCAGCCTGATCTCGACCGGGTCATGTCCTTCTTCGCCGACGATGCCCGGTACCTGCCCGGGCGCGGTCCCGAGCGACGTGGCGTCACCGCGATCCGGGCGGAGTTCGCGCCCCAGTTCGCGGGCCGTTACGGCGCCATGACTTTCGACGTCTACGACAAGGTGATCGACACGCAGCGGCGCCGTGCGACGATCCGCTGGGCCTGCCGTCTCGACCTCACCGGCGACCGCGGCCGCCGGGCAATCCCGGCGATGCGGTGGTGGGCGCGGTTGCGCTACGGCGGACACCTGCGGTGGCACGGGCTCGATGTCTTCCATTTCGACACCGACGGCCGCATCACCGGCAAGTTCACCTATGCGACGTTCCGCCTGCCGCTGATGGAACGCGACGCATGAGCGACATCACCGATCGCGGCCGGACACTGCCGCGCATCATCGCGTTGATCGCCACGGCCGGCATCCTCGCCGCTCTGGTCGTGCTGGGTGTGCGGTCACCGGCCACCATGGCCGTGCCGGACGGTGCACGAGCCGGACAGCTCGACCTGAGGAACTGTGACTACCCGACCGAGGACGGCACGGTGCAGGCGCAGTGCGGCACCTTGGTCGTGCTGGAGAATCGGCGCGACCAGGCGTCCGAGCTGATCGCCCTGCCTGTGGTCCGGATCCCCGCGGAGTCTCGGCAACCGCGCGAGCCGGTCTTCCGGTTAGGTGGTGGCCCCGGCAATACCAACATGACGTTCCCACAGGCGAGCCGGTTGACCACCGAGCACGACGTGGTACTGGTCGGGTACCGCGGTGTCGACGGGTCGCGGCGGCTCGACTGCCCCGAGGTCACCGGCGCTCTGCACGCCAACGGCGACCTCACCGGCCCCGAGGCGCAGCGCGCTGTCAGCATGGCGTTCGGTCGGTGCGCACAGCGTTTGACGCGTCAAGGTGTCGACGTCACCGGTTACTCCGTCACGCAGCGCGTCGACGACATCGAGGCCGCCCGTACGGCGCTGGGCTACGCCCGGATCAATCTGCTCAGCTCAAGCGCCGGCACCCGGGCCGCCATGATCTACTCCTGGCGGCACCCCGCCTCGCTGCTGCGCTCGGCGATGCTCTCCGTGAACCCGCCCGGCCACATGGTGTGGGACCCGGCGATCACTGACAGCCAGATCGCCCGTTACGCGCAACTGTGCGCAGCCGACACCACCTGTTCCTCTCGGACGGACGACCTGACGGCCTCGATCCGGCAGACCGCCGCCGACCTGCCGCATCGCTGGGGCCCGTTCGCCATTCACCCGGGCACGGTCCGCGCCGCGAGCATGTTCGCGATGCACCACAACGGCCCCAGCTCCGCGCCGTTGAACGCCCCGACCGTGATCGACGCCTACCTCAGCGGCGCGGCCGGGCTCTGGGCCATGTCCGTCCTCGGCGAGATGCAGATGCCCAGCTCGATCGTCTGGGGTGAGTTCGCCTCGTACGCCATGATCGACGCTCCCGCCGCGGAGCGCTTCTACGGCAACGGCGGCGACCCCGGTTCGATCCTGAACAGCGACGGCACGAATTTCCTCTGGGGTGGCCCATTCGGCTACGCCACTGTCTGGCCGGACAGCCCCGACAACGCCGAGTACCGCACGCCGCGCACCAGCGATGTCGAAACGCTGCTGGTCGGAGGCACCGTGGACTTCTCCACCCCGGTCGAGTTGGCGACCGACGAGCTGCTGCCGCTGCTGCCCCGGGGACAGCAGGTGATCCTCGGCGAGCTCGGCCACACCGCGGACTTCTGGGAGCACAACCCGGACGCCGGCACCCGGCTGCTGACCACCTTCTACGACAAGGGCACCGTCGACGACTCCGGGTTCGGCACCCGGCCGGTCGCCTTCGAGCCGGGCAACCTGACCATGTCCACCGTCGCGACGGTCCTGCTCGGTGGCACCGTGGGTGGGTCGCTCATCGCCGCGGCACTGCTCGTCGTGATGATCCGGCGGGCCCGGCGCGGCGGATACCGTCCCCGTGCCGGCCGGTGGCTGCGCGTGCTCACGCCGATTCCGCTCGGTCTCGGCTCCTGGTCGTTGTCCGCCCTGCTGATATGGGCCCTGGACGTGACCACCTTCGTGGCCGGCGTCGTCGCGGTCGTTCCCGCCGTCGGCGCGGCCGTGGGACTCGGCACCTGGGCGGCCTGGGTGCGGCCGGGCCGCCCGGGGCCCAGAGGTCTGGTGCTGGCGCTGGCCGCGGCAGTCGCCGGAGCCGCGATGGGTCACGCCGCCGGCTCGACACTGCTCGCCCCTCTCACCGCGATCGCCGGTGCGGCCGCGGCGGCGAACCTCGCTCTGCTGGTCTGCCCCATGCGCGTCGGGCGCTCTCACGCAGACCGAGTGCCAGCCGAGGAGTCCGGAGAGATCTCCGCCGATCTGGTGGAAAGTTCCTCAAACAGTTGACTCTCGGGCGAAGTTTCTCCTGCGTGACGATTGGTGAAGTGAAGGTCCTCGTACAAAGGTGGTGATTGCCGCGCCTGCTGAGGTCGTCGCTCGTCGCGCGGTCGACGACCGGAGCGGGCGCGGATGCGCAAACTGACTGCGGCCAGGCATGCACGATTACCTTCTGGCCGATGAACGCCGACTTGCGCACCGCCTGGTAGGCGTATTCGCGCATCGATTGCTCGTAGGCGCCGATCGCGTCGAGCACGGTGATCTCGCCTTTGGCAGCGGCCAGTAGGTGATCGCCGAGGACATGGGCGTCTCGTAACGCGGTGTTGGCGCCGATGCCCGCTGCGGGGCTCATCGCGTGGACGGCGTCACCCACGACGGTCACGGTCGACGGTTCCCATGCGTTGATCGGGACGCTGCTGCGGATGGCGAGGGCCTGCACGGTCGAGTTGAACATGCTCAGCGCGTAGTTCTCCCGGACCTCCTGCCGGAATTCGGCGTCCTGCTGCGCGACCAGGGGCGAGCGCGGGTCGGTCCGTTCCAACGGCCCGAGGGTCAGGCCGGTGTGATCGGTGTCGTAGGCCATCGAGAAAGCGTTGTACAGACGGCCACCGGAATGCCGTGCCGGTGCAGGTAGTGGGCCAGGGTCCAGCCAGCCAGCCGGGCCCCACGCATTGTGATGATCCGCGCCGTTGACAAGCGTTCCGGCTCCTGGTCACCACGACCTCATGAAGAGTAAGCCGGCGTCACCGGGTGGGCCGGGACGCTGCGGCGGGGAGTAGTTCGCGCAGGTCGGTGCTGTCGCGGTGGGTGAAGACGAGCATCCGCTGCCGCCGGTCGTGGCTGAAGACGACCTCGCAGTCGAAGTCCAGCCGACCGGCCGTCGGGTGGATCAGCGACGTGGTCTCCTGGCGGCAGAGGCGTACGTCGTGGTTGTCCCAGAGGCGACGGAACTCGGCGCTGCGGGCCAGCAGCGTCGCGATCATCTGATCGGCTTCGGTCGGATCCGGTTCGAGGTCTGCCGCGGCGCGGACGCTTGCGGCGTAGGTCGCACTTTGGGCGTCGTGAATGTCCGGGGGATAGATGTCGCGTTCCTGCGGCATCATGAACCAGCGGAAATAGCCGCTGCGAGCCAGGCCCGTGTACTGCGTCAGGTCGCCGAACACTTCCAGGCACAAGCGGTTCTGCACCAGGGTGTGTGCCAGGTTCGAGATGATCATCGCGGGGTTGCCGTCGAGGGCGTACAGGACCCGGCGCAGCCCGGGATCGACGTCGTCGAGAGTCGGTACCTGCGGCGGGTTGTGCCCGATCAGGTGGAACAGGTGATCACGTTCGTCGGCGGTCAGTTCCAGCGCCCGGGAGAGCGCCGACGCCACCTCGGGTGACGGCCGCGGTCCACGCCGCTGTTCCAGCCGCGTGTAGTAGTCGATGGAGATGTAGGCGCGTTCGGCGACGTCCTCACGGCGTAACCCCTGTGTCCGGCGGGCCGTGCGATGCGCCGGGACGAGCGCGGCTCGACGGTTTCTCAGAAAGTCGGCCAGCTCCTCGCGTCTCACCCGGCGATCGTACGGCGTCGTCCAGGACCACACCCGATTCGCGCCGAGCTACCAGGGATCGCTGATCCCTGGTACGGCCATGGCCGTCATGCCACCGTTCGGTGACTCACGATGGAGGAGAAACCGAGTGGTACTGAAAGTCGACGTGCCGTCCACCATGATCCACGGCCATGTGGACGAGGGCTACGGGCCGGTGGCCGATGCGTTCCGGCGCAACTTCGCGCAGGGGCGGGAGATCGGTGCCGCCTGTGCGGTCTACCGCGACGGGCGGAAGGTGGTCGACCTGTGGGGCGGCTATCGCGACGGCGTGTCCCGGGAACCGTGGGAACGCGACACGATGGTGCCGGTCTTCTCGACGACCAAAGGCGTTTCGTCGACGGCGGTCGCACTTCTGTACTCGCGCGGTCTGCTGGATTACGACCAGCGGGTGGCGGCGTACTGGCCGGAGTTCGCGGCCGCCGGCAAGGCGGACATCACCGTACGCCAACTGCTCTCCCACCAGGCGGGTCTGCCGGTGATCGACCGCCCGCTGGCTCTGAACGATCTGTCCGGTTCCGCGACCCTGGCCGCGGCACTGGCGGAACAGCGCCCGGCGTGGACACCGGGAGAGCGGCACGGCTACCACGGACAGAGCCTCGGCTATTACGAGAGTGAACTGGTCAGCCGGGTCGACCCGAAAGGCCGTCACCTCGGGCGGTTCTTCGCCGACGAGGTTGCGGGCCCTCTCGGCCTCGACTTCCACATCGGACTCCCGGACGACACCGATCGCCGCCTCATCGCCCGGCTCCACGGTTTCCGGGCCTGGGAGATGATGTTGCACCTCAACGCGATGCCGGCGGCTTTCGTCCGGGCGTTCCTGAACCCCCGGAGCCTGACCGCCCGGGCGTTCGGGAATCCGCGGCTTCTCGCCGACCCCGACAGCATCAACCGGCCCGACGTCCAGGCTGCCGAGATCCCCGCGGTCAACGGCATCGGCCAGGTCCGGTCCATTGCGCGGCTCTACAGCGAGGCGGCGACCGGTGGTACCGGGCTGGGCCTCACCACGTCGACGCTGACCGAGCTCAAGAAATCGGCAGCGGCACCGACGCGAGGACTGTTCGACCAGGTTCTGCGCCTGCCCACCCAGTACTCGCTGGGGTATGTGAAACCGTTCCCCGCGTTCCGGTTCGGATCCGCGTCCGGTACCGCCTTCGGCACGATGGGGCTGGGCGGCTCGTTCGCCTTCGCCGACCCGGACACCGGGACGGGATTCGCGTACGCCATGAACCGGACCGGTTTCCACCTCTGGGACGACCCGCGGGAGGTGGCGCTGCGCGAGGCACTGTTCGCCGGGGTGTACGGCGAGGCCCCGCAGCGACCCGACGCGGCGAACACCCGTTGAGATGCGGCTGCCTTGAACGGCCATGGCCGCACGTGCGGTCGGTTCGCTCATCGGATGCTCATCGGCGGGCGGCAACCTTCTCCTCGGCCCGCCGGACGGCGGCACTCATGAGGAGGACACATGGACCTGCAGCTCAAGGGCAAGACCGCGTTCGTCAGCGGATCCAGTCGGGGTATCGGTTACGCGATCGCGAAGGCTCTGGCCGGCGAGGGTGTCGATGTGATTCTCAACGGCCGTGATCCGGCGAGGCTGACCGAGGCGGTCGACTTGTTGTGCCGCGAGGTGCCGGGGGCCTCGGTCAGTGGTGTGTCCGCCGACTTCGCGGTCGCCGACGACGTCGACCGGCTGTGCGATCGGCTTCCCGGCGTCGACATCCTGATCAACAACGTCGGGCTGTTCGAGCTCAAACCGTTCGAGCTCGTCTCCGACGACGACTGGCGGCTCTATCACGAGGTCAACGTGCTCAGCGGGGTCCGGCTGGCCCGGCGGCTCATGCCGGGGATGCTCGACCGGGGGTGGGGCCGGATCGTGTTCGTCAGCAGTGAGTCCGGCGTGAACGTTCCCGCCGACATGATCCACTACGGGACGTCCAAGACGGCGATGCTCGCGGTGGGCAACGGGCTGGCGAAGCTCACGAAGGGCACCGCGGTGACCGTCAACTCGGTGCTGGGCGGCCCGACGTACTCCGATGGTGTCGCCGACACGGTCAAGACGCTGGCGGCCGCGCAGTCCATCGCCGAGGAGCAGATGAAAGCGGCGATCATCGGGACCAATCAGACGACGCTGCTGGGGCGCTTCATCGAGCCGGCCGAGATCGCGAACGCGGTGACCTTCATCACCAGCCCGGTCGCGTCCGCGATCAACGGCTCGGCTGTACGGGTCGACGGGGGTGTGCTGACCGGGCTGCTGTGAGCAGGGACGCCGACCTTCGCCGAGCCGGTGCCCTGCTGTCGGCTCACATCGCGGGTGACGGCTTTTCGGTGGTGTGCAGGAGGCGATCGAGGCGGATCGCGGCGTAGCCGAGACTTGCGAGGGCGGTGACGATCAACAGGTCGGTGACCGCCAGCGACTCGGTGCCGAGCAGGATCTGCAGGGGCGGCAGGTAGATGCCGGCGAGTTGCAGGGTGAGAGCGGCGACGACGGCGGCGGGCAACATCGGGTTG
>DATMVU010000560.1:0-23193 GCA_035562875.1 Actinoplanes sp.
GCAGGTGGTCGCGGACCAGGTGGACGTTGGGGTAGCCGTCGGCGGGCAGGGACGTGTAGACCCGGGACCAGGCCTCCTGTTCGGCGGCTTCCTGTTCGGCGGTGAGTTCGGCGGCGTCGACGGCGGCGACTGCCAGGACCGTGTCGACGAAGTCGCGGTAGTGCCGGACGGCGTCGGCGGGGGCGAATCCGGCGCTGAGCATGATGCCGATGCCGGTGTCGACGACGCGCATCTCGTGGGGTCCGGCGGTGACCCGGATGGCCCGCAGGTGGGCGAGCCGCGGATGCTGGCGCATCGACCGGCGCAGGACGGCGGCCAGGTCGCGGAGGGAGTCGGCCCAGTGGTCGCGGGGGACGAATTCGGCTAGGGCGTCGCCGATGAGCCGGTCGGCGAGGGCCAGCTGCAGGGCGTCCATGTCGCGGAAGTAGCGGTAGACGGCGGTGGGGTCGGCGCCGAGTTCGGCGCCGAGGCGGCGGACGCTGAGTTTGTCGCCGCCGGGTGCGTCGATGAGACGCAGGGCTGTGTCGACGATCATGTCGGCGGTGAGCACGACGCCGGTGCGGGTCTTCCGCCGGCGGGCTCCCACGCTGCGTACTCGTTCCACTCCTGGCACCACACCAGACTAGGCCCCTCTTATGTCAACGCATTGACATAAGACGGGCCGGAGGGTTTCATCGGTTCACGAGATCACCACCGGTACACCCGGAGTGGTCTCGGCAGAGTTGGAAGGAACTCACCATGGCGGCCACACGCCCCGCTTACGATCTGGCCCTCCGCACCGAGGAGAAGCGCATCCGCACGGCACTGGCCGGCGCGGCCCGGACTCCCTTCTGGCTGGAGGACCCGGGCCGGCCCGCTCCGGAGCCCGCTCTCAACGGTTCGACGACGGCCGACCTCCTGGTGATCGGCGGGGGCTACTGCGGGCTGTGGACGGCACTGATCGCCAAGGAGGCCGACCCGGGCCGGGATGTCGTACTGGTCGAGGGCAATGAGATCGCCTGGGCGGCGAGCGGCCGCAACGGCGGTTTTGTCGAGGCCAGCCTGACCCACGGCACCGAGAACGGGCGCCGGCACTTCGCCGACGAGCTGCCGATCCTGGACGCGCTGGCAGCGGAGAACTTCGCTGAGTTCGAGGCGGCGCTGATCCGGCACGACATCGATGCCGAGTTCGTCAAGGACGGCGTGCTGGCGGTGGCGACCGAGCCGCACCAGGTGGACGAGCTGCGCGCGGCGGCCGGCGAGACGAACCCGTTCTACGACCGGGAGAAGCTCCGTGATCTGGTCCGGTCACCGCTGTTCCGGGCCGGCCTGCTCCAGCGGGAGGGCGCGGCCCTGGTCAACCCGGCGAAGCTGGCCTGGGGGCTGAAGGCGGCGTGTCTGCGGCTGGGTGTGCGGATCTTCGAGAACACCCCGGTCACCGAGATCAAGGACCAGCAGCGGAGAGTACGGGCGTCGACCTGGGCGGGCAGCATCAGCGCCCGGCACGTGGCGCTCGCCACGAACGGTTTCCCCTCGCTGCTCAAACGCAACAGGCTGCTGACCGCCCCGGTCTACGACTACGTGCTGATGACCGAGCCCTTGACCGGGGCGCAGATCGACGAGATCGGCTGGCGGCAGAACTTCGGCATCTCGGACTCGTCACGCCAGTTCCACTACTACCGGAAGACTGCCGACAACCGGATCCTGTGGGGCGGCTACGACGTGGTCTATCACAAGGGTGGCGACATCCGGCCCGAGCACGACCAGAATCCGGAGACGTTCGCCCGGCTCGCCGATCACTTCATGCAGACGTTCCCGCAGCTCGGCGACGTGCGCTTCACCCACGCCTGGGGCGGCATGATCGACATGTGCACGCAGCTGGCCGCGTTCCAGGGCCGGGCGATGGGCGGCAAGGTGGCGTACAGCAGTGGATTCACCGGTCTGGGGGTGGCCGCGACCCGCTATGGCGCGACCGTCATGCTCGACCTGCTGGCCGGCCGGGACACCGTCCGGACCAGGATGAAGATGGCGAAACGCAAGCCGTTACCGGTGCCGCCGGAGCCGGTGCTCTACCCGGCCGTCCAGGTGATCCGCCAGGCCATCGCCCGGTCCGACCGCAACGGTGGCCGCGACGGTTTCATCCTGAAAGCGGCCAACGCGTTCGGTTTCTCTTTCGACAGTTAGCGCGACAGACGGCCCTTCAGAGGACGCTTCAGAGGGCGCGGAAGCCCGGCTCGACCTCCCGCACGCAGTGCTCCGCGTCCTCCTTCGACAGGCCCCGCTTGGTCAGCGCGGTCATCACCTCGGCCGGCCGGGCTCCCCCGTCGACCACGGTGATGCCGTTACCACCCCGTACCAGATGAAGTTTGTATCTTGCCCCGGTCCATTCCACGCGCACCGCGGTGACCGGCCCATCCACTGCATCGTTCATGCCGTTGATCCTAGAGAAGCGCGTTGAAGAGCCCGCGCAAGGTCCGTTCGAAGAGGTCCGGGCGGGGCGTGCCCGGGTTGTCGAAGGCGACGACCAGATTGCGGTACGCCGATACGTCCAGTCCGGTGAAGTCCGGCGGGGGTGCCGACCGTTCGGACCGGGCGAAGAGTGTCACCACGCCGGTCATCAGGGCGAGTGTCTCGAATTTGGCGGCGATCGTGATCCTGCACGGCGGCGGCGTGACCATCGGCGTCTACCGGTGGATCGCGGCGGCCCTCGCCGACGAGTTCACCATCCACCTCTACAACCGGCGCGGCCGCGCGGACGCCCCACCCCGCACCCGGCCGTACGACATGCAGGAGGACATCGACGACCTGGCCGCGGTGCTCCGGCAGACCGGCGCGGTCATCGTCATCGGGCACAGCGGCGGCGGTTTCATCGCCCTGGAGGCGGCCCGTGAGCTGCCGATCGAGCGGCTGGCGCTGTACGACGCGGCGGTCCACGTGAACGACCTGTTCCCGACCGCCTGGCTGGCCGGGGCACGGGCCGCGCTCGACGCCGGTGACCCCGGCCGGGCCGTCGCCCTGGTCGGCCGGGGCATCAACACGCACCAGGCGGTGTCCCGGCTGCCGCTCGGCGTGCAGACCGCGATCTGCCGGCTGTTCCTGCGCACGCCGATCGGGAAGATGATGGGCGAGCTGCTGCACCTGACGTTCGAGGAGTCGAACTCGATCTTCGAGCACGCCGGGCCGGCCGCGAAGTGGTCCGGGACCACCGCGAAGGTGCTGCTGGCCTGCGGCGCCGGCGGGCCGGACTACTACCCGAAGATCAACGAAGCGCTGGCCTCGGTGATCCCGGACTCCCGGACGCTACTGGTCCCGAAGAGTGCGCACGACGCGCTGAACCGGGCCCATCCGCGGATCGTGCAGCCGCTGAAGGAGTTCTTCAGCCCGGGCTAGCGGCGATCCAGTCGTCGCCGACACAACCCTCCTCGTACTCCCACCAGCCGTCCCGCGCACCGGCCCGGAGCACCCGCTGCACCGCGACCAGGTCGGCGCCGGGCGGCACCTCCAGGGCGACCAGACCGAACTGCTGGGCGCCCTCACCGGTCACCCCGAACGGGCGGAACGCGTCGAGCACCCGCTGCAACGACCCGTGCAACGGGCCGGTCCGGAACGACACCACCCGGATCGTGCAGTTCCCCGACCACTCCAGATGCTCGGCGGCCCAGAGCAGGCCGTCGTCGCCGGGCTCGACCCGGATCAGGTCACCGTTGGCGACGCCGCGCACGAACCACGGGACGTTGTCCAGGCGTACGACATCGCCGTCGACCGTCTCGGCCCACACACTCTCCACCGTCACCGGTGGCCAGTCCACGGCGTCCCTCGGCAGGTCGAAGTAGACCTTGACACGCTCACCCATGGTCTCTCCGCCCGCTGATCACGACCCGCACACGATAACGCCGCCGGCGGCGGACCGGGATCACCGAAGAAGCCAGTCCTCCCGGGTCATCTCGTACTCCACTTCGCCGTGCTCGGAGCCCGGGATCGGCGGGAGGCCGGGATCGAACGTGCGGACGTACCGCAATCCGGCCTTCTCCATGACCGCACGCGAGCCGGCGTTGACGGCCATCGTCTGGGCCACCACCCGGGTCTGCCCGGCCGTCTCGAAGGCGTGCCGCAGCAGCTCCCGGGACACCTCGGTGGCGAAACCCCGACGCCAGTGCCGGCGGGGCAGCCGGTAGCCGAGCTCGGCGGTGCCCGCCTCGGGCCACGGCGGCAGCATCATCAGCCCGGTGAAGTCGTCACCCGGGCCGAACGCCATCCAGTAACCGAGGCCGTCCACCCGGCGGCCCCGTTCCATCCGCAGCATGTGCGATTCGAGCACCTCATCACGGGTCCGGGCCCGGCCGTGGAGATAGCGCAGCACCTCGGGGTCGGCGTCCAGCTCGACCTCCAGCTCCAGGTGCTCGTCGGCGAGCGGGACCAGGCGCAGCCGCTCGGTGTGCAGGACGGGTTGTGGCATCCGCCAACAAAAGCACAACGGTCCCGGCGGCGCGATGGGAGATGTCGTACCCGAGGTCCATTCTGGATTCATGTCTCGACGCCTCACGGCCGTCCTGCTCGTACTCGCCCTCGGCGGCTGCCTCGGCGGGCCGGACAAGGCCGACCTGCGCGGTGGCGGCCCGCTCGTGGAGCGATGGCGCATCCCGTCACCGGTCGCCGGCTGGGTGTTCGCCGACCCGCTGAGCGGCCTGATCGGCCAGGGGCGACGGCTGGCCTCGGTGGACACCGGCCCGGGGCGGCTGCGCTGGGTGCACGATCTGCCGCCCGGGTTCACCGTCACCGCGTCGTCGGTGTCGGTCGCGGGCAACGCGGTGCTGGTCCGCGGGACGGGCCGGTTCCGGGTGCTCGACCGGACCGAGGGCACCGTGCTGTGGGAGCGGGAGTTCACCGGGCAGGTGGCCGCCGAGGAGGAGGGCGACGCCGTGGTCACCGCCGACTGCGACCGGAGAGGGTGTGACCTGACCGGCTGGGAGCTGCGTAACGGTCAGCGCCGCTGGTCCCGGCATGTCGGCGACCGGGTCCGGCTGGTCTCCGGCGAGCAGCCGTGTTACTGCCTGTTCCTGCTCGGCCGCCGCACGGTCGTCCAGATCGGCACGGAGGCGGGCCGGATCGGCTGGACGATGCGGAAACCGGCCGGGGTGACCGGGCTGATCGCCGGCCACGACCGGCAGGTCCTGTGGACACCACCGGCCGAGCCGGACTGTGTGGCCACGCTGCGCGGCATCACCGGCGGCACCGTCGACTGGACCCGGGACGTCACCACCGACTGCGGCCTGCCGATGCCCTCGACCAGTGACGATCCGGGCTACGGCGTTCTGGAGCTGCCGGTGCGGGACGGGCTGGCCACGCTGAACCTCGACGACGGGCAGGGCCGCACCATCCCGCTCGACGAACACGAGCGCCTGGTCGGGGGCGGGCCGTCCAGGATCACCTGGACGGCGGAGGTCGGCTACCGGTCGATCGACGATCCCCAGCGGACGCCCGCCCGGGTCCCGCCGCCCGCCGGCGGGCGCCCGTGGGCCCAGTCGCACCGGGTCGGCATGTGGCTGCTGCGCTCCGGTCCCGGCCTGGTCCTCTACGACCCACTGAGCGGGGCCGTCCGCTGGCGCGGCCCCGAGCCGGTGCTGATCCCCGACCACGACCGCCTGGTCTACCTGGACGGCCCCGACCTGGTCGGCATCGGCCCACGCGACGGCGCGGTGAAAGCGTGAGACAGGACCGATCAGCAAGGCGCCGTGCAGTTCGCACCAGTTGCACGGCACGGGCCGGTGCTGGAGGCGGCCGTCCGGTCCTAGTGCGGGAACCCCTTCGGCGGGCGTGGGGTCACCGAGTCGCGGAAGGCTTCGATGCGGGTGGCGACCTGGCGCATGCCGATGGTCTCCTCGATGCGGTCCAGATAGAGGGAGCGGCCCGCGAGTGCCGCCAGATCAACGGTGAAGTAGACCGCCATCAGCGGGTTGACGAACAGGGTGCTGTCCACGGTGCGGCGGGTGAATCGTACGTCGCCGAAGTCGCCCCGGGTCGCGGCAGCGATCTGGCCGTTGACGATGCTGGGCCGCATCGGGGTGGCGGCCTGGGCGTCGGCGACCGCGGACCGGTAGAGGACCGCCTCCCGGCTGCGGTTCGGGATGGACAGTGCGCCGAGGTAGCCGCCGTCCCGGTCGAGGGCGGCCAGGTTCTCCAGCACCTGGGTGTGCACCACGCCGTGGTAGGAGTCGATGCCGAAGCCGAGGCAGGTCACGAGTTTCACCGGCACGTCGATGCCGGAGACGGCGGCCAGGCTGGTCATGTCCTCGACGGGGGTGCCGAGCCCGGTCTCGTCGCCGCGCATCAGGATGTCGGTGCCGCCGTCGACGAGCACGATGGCGTCGATGGCGAGGTCGTCGACGAGATGCCGGTAGGCACCGCGTAGCGGCCGGACCCCGACTCGGGGGAAGGCGTGCACCAGGGCGGGCAGGTTGTTGGCGGCCAGCCAGCGGGACAGGGTGCGTTCGGGGAAGTAGTGGTCGGGTCCTTCGGTGTCGGGCCGGACCGCCGCGATGCCGGGTGCCGCCCACGAGTCCAGGTCGATCAGTTCGAGTTCGGTGAACGACAGGTTGGCCAGGTGGACGTTGACGCCACGGTCCCAGAGGGCGATCGCCAGCGGCAGGCCGGCGTAGACGTCGAATCCGCCGCCGGCCCCGGCGATCAGCACGTTTCGTGCCGAATCCAGGGCGGCGAGCAGTGGTGGTTCACCTAGGCGATAGTCCTTCACCGATCAAATGATCCACCATCGGGTCGAATCGACGGGTCGACACCATGCGGAAGGATGTCGGCATGACGGACAGGCTGCAGTCGTCGGTGGTCGCGACGGAGGAGAAGGGCTCGGTTCGCGGCCTGTTGGTGCTGGTGCTGATCGGCTGGCTGCTCTTCAACGCGGGCACCACGATCGGCCGGTTCACCGGGCCGGATTACGCCGTGGCGTGGGACCGGGGCACCGGCACCGTCGAAAAGTGTGAGCGGCGTGGGCCGATCACGCTCCTCGACGGCGTGGGTTTCTTCGACGCCTGCTATCTGTGGGTGGAGTGGGACCGGAAGGTCTCGGAGCGGGTGCTCGTCGACGATCCGGGCTTCTTCCAGGGGGAGAAGCCCGGCGATACGGTCCGGATCGGTTACGGGGTGTCGCGTCCCGAGGTGCCCCACTGGTCCAGCCTGGACCTGCTGATGTATCTCCTCTGCGGGTCCGGGGTGCTGCTCGCCGCTTTTGCGCTGCTGCGGCTGGTCAAGCGGCTCAGGAGGCCGATTCCCGAACCAGTTCGTCAGCCCACGCCGGGGCATAGAGGGTCTCGGCCTCGACCAGGCCGGTCAAAGCGAGGGCCTGGCGGACGTGGCCGTAAGCGCCGGTGATCTCGTAGCCGTGCCCGGCGCGCAGGGCCCGGGTGTAGCCGACCATCAGCAGGTCGATGCATTCGCTGCCGATGTTCTCGGCACGTTTCACGTCGACGATGATGCGGAGTCCGCGGCGGCCGGCGGCGAAGGCGTCCCGCATGCCGGCCCGCAACACCTGGCTGGCGTCGCGGTCGAAGGCACCGATGAGGTGCAGGTGGACGGTCGAGCCGGTCTTGTGAGCGGTTCGATCGATCTCGTAACGCGGGTCGGTCATGCCTACCGATGTACCCGTTGCATGTGTCCGCGCGCCAAATTCGGGATTAAAGGGTGACGGAACCAACAGTTTCAGGACGGTCCGTAGTCTCGTTCGACGGTTGCCACACGCACTCGGTAGTCGCGGTACCACACTTCGCGTCCGCGTTTCTGGGCGACGAGGTGGGCGGCGACCTGTTTCCAGGCGCGGGCGGCACCGTGGTCGGCCCAGTAGGACACGGTCACCCCGACGTCCTCCCGGGCCGCTTCGATGCCGAGGTATCCGGGCTGTTCGCGGGCCAGTTCGTCCATTCGGGCGGCCATCGCGGCGTACCCCTGATCACCGTCGGTGCGCACCGACGTGAAGATGACCGCCACGTAGGGCGGCTCGGGCGTGTCGGCGATCAGGGTCACGCCGATGATCATCTCAGAACGGAACGGCCACCAGTTCGCTGTAGAGCAGGTCGATCCGGTCCGGTTCGAGACTGTCGCTGCGGAACATGCGGCGCCTGTCGGTGCGTACCGCAATCGCGCCCTTCGGGTGGAAACCGGCGACCCGTGGTTCGAGCAGGGTGGCCGGAACCCGGTGGCGCAGCAGCAGGTGCGCGGTGAACGGGCGGAACATCCGGCGGAACACCGCGGGGTCGCTGACGTGCACGAGTGAGGCGAAGAACGGCAGGTTGCGGGGCCGGTCCCGGCGGAACACGGCCCAGCAGACGCCGCCCGGATCGGCCAGCACCACGTGCCGGGCGGCCGGGGCGTCGCGGTGGTCGCGGTACAGCTCCAGGACGTCACCGCTGAGAAGATCCTCGATGCGGCGGGGTTCTGCGGTCACGATGCGGCCGCGGCGGGGCAGGGCCGGCGACGGCAGATTGGGTACGGCTACCAGGGTGCTGTCCAGGTGCCGGAAGCCGAGCCGTTCGTTCATCGCGATCACGTTGCCGCTCGGGGACAGGTCGGTGAAGTGGTAGCCCGGCTGTTTGATCAGCGCTCGCAGTAGCTTGACGCCGAGCAGCCGGTATTCCGGCAGCACGCACCAGCCGGCCAGGTTGCAGAACCGCTGGCGTGTTCCGTCGACGTTCCGGTCGGCGTAGAAGGCCAGGTAGACCCCGACGACCACACCGGCGGCGAGGAGCATGTAGCCGTGGTTGGGTGCTGCCGCCTTCCACGGTGGAGTGATCGATCGGGCCCACAGGTCGGGGCTGAGGCGGGTGTTGAGATGGGCGTGCAGGAAGTGCGCGACCCGGGACACGTCGGCGGACGTGATCGGCAGGACCTGGACGTTCATGAATCCAACTGTCGCTGCCGATCGACGCCGTACACAGTCGCAGATGTCATGTCATACGTGAGTGTCTCTCACAGTGCTGCGGCCCAGGCCAACAACTCGGTACGGGCCGCGGTGAGCGTGGCGGCCGGCACCGACGCCACATCGGACGTGTTGACGACGAGCGCCACGTGCACACTCCCGGCCGCCGTTCCGGCCGTGTCCAGCAGCAACCGCCGGGCCGTGGTGGCGCCCGGCTCGGTGCCGACCGCGATCACCCCGCTGGTGGTGAGCCCGGACCGGGTGCCGAGGTCGGAGACGACGACGGTCCGGCCGGTGGGGAAGCTCGCCGGCAGGTGCAGTTCGGTGGGTGCCCCGAGCGGGGCCGCGGGTTCACGCCAGACCAGTACCCCGTACTGCCGCCCGGAGGTGAGCCCCCTGATCGCCGGGAGCCGGGCCGGAACCGTGAGCCACGCCTGTTGCCGCCCGGACCCGGCGAAGCCCTCCCGGGCCAGGTCCTCGTAGGCGAACGCGACGGTCCGGCCGGCCACCGCGCTCGGGTAGAGCCGGTCGAGCACCCGCGGGTCCAGGCGCAGCGCCCCGTTCGCGATCACCGAGTGGTCCTCGCCGTTCCAGGCGTCACCCTCGGTCTGCACCTTGCCCGGGTTGCGGTTCATCAGTTCGCGGTGCTGTCCGCTGTAGACGTCCCACTGCCACTGGGTGGCCGACAGCACGGTCCCGGAGTTCGCCGCGTTGTTCCAGAAGCCGGCGCCGGACAGCCGGGAGTCGAGTCCCTGGTACATCGAGCGGATCATCCACGGGGTGCGATCGGCGTCCATCGAGTTGCCGAACTCGGACACGAACGCGCTGGTGTTCAGTGCGGTGGCCCGGTCCCGGATGCGGTTCATGGCGGCGCTGTACGTGCCGTCGCCGGCCGCCGTCGGGTCCAGGGTGATCCGGGCGCCGTCGTAGTAGTGGCTGTTGAACACGTAGCGATCGCCGAGCGGCGGGATCGTACTGAAGCCGCCGGCCTCACCGAACGTGGTGTTCCAGAAGACCAGCGGCTCGGCGTAGACCGGCCGGTCGGACCAGCCGGTGTCGTCCATCGCGGTCCGGAAGCGCTGGTAGAACGGCAGCAGGTAGGTGGCTTCCCAGGTGGTGCCGGCCGCACCGTCCAGGCCGCCGTCGAACGGCTCGTTGAACGGGTCGATCCCGAGCACCATCGAGTAGTCGACCCGGGTCCGCAGCCGGGTGAGCATCGCGCGGGCCTGGGTCAGGTAGGCGTCCTGCAGCCCGTACCTGTTGCGCCAGAAGTCGTACGCCGCCCCGCGTACCGCGTTGTTGGTGAGCATGTTCTGTCCCCACAGGATGCAGATCCCGCAGGACTCGGTGGGATAGCTCCCGGCGTCGACGGCCCACTCGGGGGCGCCGTCGCCGGTGTACCAGCTGCCCTGGTTGAACAGGTACGACGACCACAGGTCCTGGTGGTAGTCGATGAGAACCCGGATCCCGCGGCTGGTGAACTCCTGGATCTGGGCGGCGGCCCGGTCCAGGTAGGCGGTGTCGATCCGGTCCCGGGCCGGCTGCACGCCTTCCCAGCTGATCAGGAACCGGATCGCGTTGGCGCCGGTCAGGTCGCGCATCTGGGCGGCCGCGGTGGCCGCGTCGGCGGTGCTGCGGAACGGGAGGAGCCCGTTCTCGTACAGCTTGGTGCTCCCGGAGACGTTGAAGCCGCGGAGGACGATCTCACGTCCCCGGGAGTCCGTGGGGGCCGCGACGGCAGGTTGCACCGGCACGACCAGGCCCACCACTACCAGCAGAAGTGCTACGAAGAGAGCCCGCATGCATTGAAGTTAATCACTTTGAACGCCGCGGACTGCTGTCAAGCGTTCTTCTTGACGACAGTCTGGGATTCAGCTCTGCGGCTGGTCGTACAGACATCCGCTCTTCTTGCCGAGCGTGTTCAGGCCGACCATGTCGCCAGCACCCCAGACCGCCTTCTTCGAGGTGATCGTGTGGTACATGATCTGGCTCCTGTCGTCCTGCGTGGGGTGGGCCAGACCGATCGCGTGACCGATCTCGTGCATCAGCACCGCACCGGTCACGCCGCCGTTCGCCGCCCCGAACCCACGCTTCATCTTGCCGACCGCCGGCGCGTTCAGCACCACGGCGCCCTCGACCATCTTCAGCGCGTCGGCACCGTTCGCCGTGTACGCCGACTGCCACGAGCCGCCGCCCATCCCCAGCGCCCGGGCACCGGCCGGCAGCCACTTGCTGTGCTTACCGGGGTTCACCCAGGCGATCACCAGCTCGGTGCCGGCCGGATACCGACCGTTGAAACCCTTCTGCGCCTGCGGGATGACACTCGTGGTGCCGGCGTACCGGAACGTCAGCCCGGTCGCCGCACTGATCCGCCCGAACGCCGTCCTCACCTCGGACAGCGACTCCTTCGGGGCCCGGTCCAGGTTCACCCGGTAGTCGATGGCGCCACCGCACGGGTTCCAGCGGGCGACCAGGCCCGACCCCTGCGACTGGCTCATGAACGCATACGACTTGGCACTGCCGGCGGCAGCCTGTGCCACACCGGGCTGGGCGACGACCAGGGAAGAGATCGCGGCGAGCATCACGAGCACACGCTTCAAGGAGACGTCCGATCTGTTCGAAGGAGATCCCCATTTCAGATCGGTACGGGTGCATGCACGGATCACACTCGGGTGCGAACCGGTTTCTGTTCGTACCGGCGGGCGTCGAGGTCGGTGTTCGTCTTCGACCTGGCCACCGTCCTGGGCGCCCCGATAGCCGACCCACCCCACCGGCCGTGATCACCCTGACGCCGGCCGGTGGGCGGTGATCATCAGCCCGGGATCTCGAAGATCATGCAGCTGGACGTGGCGTGCGCGATCAGCCGGCCGGCCGTGTCGGTGATGCGCGCTTCGGCGAGTGCGGTCCGGCGGCCGCGCTGCAGGACGGTGCCGGTGCAGGTCAGACGGCCGGATTTGATGGTGGCGGGGCGCAGGAACTTCACGTTGAGGTCCATGCTCGTGTAGGCCACCCCGGCCGGCAGGGTGCTGTGCACCGAGCAGGCGGCTGCGGTGTCGAGCAGGGTGGAGAGGACTCCGCCGTGCACGGTGCCGAGCGGGTTGTAGTGGAACTCCTGCGGGTCGAGTTCGAGGGTGACGCTGCCCTCCTCGACGGTCATGCCCCGGCTGTCGATCAGATGCATGATCGGGGGCGGCGGCAGTTCACCGGAAGCCATCGCCTGGAGCAGTTCCAGTCCGCTGACCCGGCCGACCAGGTGCGCGTGCTCGGCCGGGTCGGACCAGCCGAACGTACGGGTCCGGGTGGCGTCCTGAGTCTGCGTCATGGATGCAGGCTGGCAGAGCCTTGCTGCATCTGTCAACGAGACTTAGCCTCTGTCACATGACCGCCTCACCCGCCGCGCTGAACTGGTCCGTCGACAACTGCACCGTCGAGCGGGCGATGTCCGTGCTCGGCGAGAAGTGGACGGTGGTGGTGCTCCGCGAGGTGTTCACCGGCATCCGGCGCTTCGACGACATGCGGGTCCGCACCAGGATCCCCCGTCAGGTGCTCACCAACCGGCTGAACACCCTGGTCGAGCACGGGGTGCTACGCCGCGAGGCCTATCGGGAGCCGGGCGCACGGCTGCGCCACGAGTACCGCCTCACCGAGAAGGGCTTCGACCTCTACCCGGTGATGATCGCGCTGGCCGAGTGGGGCAACAGGCACCTGGCCGACCCCGAGGGACCACCGATCGCGTACGTGCACCGCGACTGTGGCGCCGAACTGCACCTCGACGTCACCTGCGCCGACGGCCACCGGGTGACCGGGAAGCGGGAGATCCAGCCGCGGCCCGGCCCGGGAGCACGCCCCCGGGCCGGAACCGATTCACCGTGACGAACGCAGCGGCAGTGCCCGCACCAGCATCCGGTGCGACCGCCAGCCGGGGAACGGGACCAGGTCCCCGACGTGCTGGAACTTCAGTCCCTGCAGAGCCCGCCACACCCGGGTGTTGGTCTCGGTGACCGCCAGGGCGGTGCGTTCCTCGGGCCGGCTCTCCAGCAGTTCGGCGAAGAGCCGGATGCCGATCCGGTGCCGCTGCACGGCCGGATCGACGAACGCCTCACAGATGGCGAACGTGCGCCCCGCCCACTCCTCGGCGAGTTTCGGATCTTCCACATCGGTCAGATCCCGCCACCAGAGCGTCTCCGGTGGCAGCGGACAGCCCATCACCGCACCGACGAGCCGACCGTCCACGTAGCCGAGTGCGCCCTGATATCCGGGCGCCTCCACGGTCCAGCGCAGACGGTCCTCGACAGACGGATCACTGTGGTCGATCAGGTGCAGGTCGGCGGCGTGCACCCGTCGATACACCGCCGCAAGTTCATCGATGTCGGCCTTCTCGGTAAGGACGACGGAACTGGTTGATTCCTCGCGTGCCCCCACGCCTGAACCTCCGTTAGCTTTAGATTAGGCAAGCCTCACCTAAGCAGAGGAGGATTCACAAGGTCAACTCAGGCCGCGTTCTCCCGGAGCCAGCGATCGTGCGACCCGGTCGCCCGCGCCCACAGCACCGCCCGCTCCCCCTCGTCGAACGTCATCCCGAAAATCCCGTCCAGAGCCGCGAAATAGTCGCCGGCGGTGGCCAGTTCGGTGATCGTGTCGCCGTCCCCGACCCGGCGCAGGTTCCGGGCCCGCAGCACGTCGACACCGGTGGCGTCCCGCCGCGCGGCCATCGGGGTCCGCACAAAACCGGACGTCTCCGAGGTGGAGAACTCAGTGTGCTTTGCCGCAAAATCGGACATAACTGCTTTTCCGGTACGGAAATCCATGCCTCGGAAGCTGCCCGCCGGATCATGGTCGAAGCGCCACCCGTCCGGTTCCGCCTCCGACGGCCGCAGCCCGTACCGGAACGGACCCTGCTCGTACTCCCCCGCGACCAGCGGCAACGGCCCGTGCAGCCCGTCGCCCATCCCCAGGTCGACCAGCCAGTCCCCACCCGGCAGTCCGGAAACGGTCAGGGCCAGGTGCCCGCCGGTGGCGCCCGCAGTCTCGTCCCGCCACCCCTGCACCCCGCCGTAGTGCCGGGCCACCTGATAACCCGACTCCCGCAGCAGCACCGAGAAGGCGCCGTTCAGGTGGAAGCAGTAGCCGCCACGACCGGCCACGATCCGGCGCACCGACTCGAGCGGGCACACCGTGGTGGGTCGTCCGAGCTGGATCTCCATCACCTCGTACGGCACCCGCTCGGCGTGCGCCTGGTGCAGAGCGGTCAATGCCTCCACACTCGGTTCGTGACCCACTAATTCCGGCAGGCCCAGACGATTCAGATAAGCAGGCATGTCGATGCTCACAGACATGGCAGCACGGTAGCCGCCTAAACTCCGCGGGTGACGATCAGTGCCACCTCCGCCCGGCGCCGGCCGGTGATCACCCTGCTGGTCGTCTGCCAGAGCTGCATCGGGCTGATCTTCGGCGGGATCGGCCTGTTCCTGCCGTTGATCCGCACCGATCTGGGGATCAGTTTCACCCAGGCCGGCACGCTGGCCGCGGTCAGTAACCTGACGTACGCGCTGATGCAGGTCCCGTCGGGCTACCTCGCCGACCGGTTCCCGCCGCGGCGGCTGTTCATCATCGGCATGATCGGGCTGAACATCCTGTCCGCCCTGTTCGCCGTGCTCGACTCGTACCCGCTGCTCCTGATCGATCAGGCCCTCGCCGGGATCTTCCGCGCCCTGGTCTTCATGCCCGGCCTGCTGCTGATGACCGAACTGTTCCCACCCGGCCGGCGGGCCACCGCCATGGGCCTGTACGTGGTCGGCGGCTTCTCGTCGAACATCCTGCTCAGCGCGGTCGGCCCGCTGCTCGTCGGACCGCTCGGCTGGCAGCTGCTGTTCGTGATCTTCTCCGGCTTCGGCCTGCTCACCATCCTGCTCTACCGGTATCTGGCGGGCCCGGCCGTACCGAAACCGGCAGGTGACCCGGTCCGCTTCCGCGAGATCCCCGGCCTGCTGCGGCAGCGGGTCGTACAGCTCACCGGGGTCATCCAGTTCACCCGGCTCTCCGTCGCCCAAGGCTTCACCTTCTGGCTGCCCAGCTACCTGGTCGTCGACCGTGGGCAGTCGCTGGCCACCGCCGGGCTGGTCGCCGCGGTGGCGTCGGCGATCAGCGCGCCGGTCAACTACTTCGGCGGCTACCTGTCCGACCGGATCAACCGTCCACTGCTCGTCATCGGCGGTTCGCTGAGCATCCTCACCGTCGGGTTGTCACTGCTCACCTATGCGCCCGGCCTGATCGGGGTGCTCGGCGTGGTGGCCCTGATCTCGGTGGCGATCCAGATCTACTTCGGCCCACTGTTCGCCCTGCCACTGCAGGTCCTCGGCGACCGCAACGCCGGGCTGATCAGCGGACTCGGCAACTTCTGGGCCAACCTGGGCGGCTTCGCCTTCGTGTACGCACTGGGCGCGGTCAAGGACACCACCGGCTCGTTCCGGGCCGGTTTCCTCAGCCTGGCGGTGCTCTGTGTGGTCGCGCTCATCGCCACGCTGTTGATCCGCCCGGCCCTCCGCCGGACCGGCTCATCCCCCGGCTGACATCCCGGCTCACCCCCACGCCGCCGTCCCAGCCGTCACCCCGGCTCGTCCCCACACTGTTCTCCCGGCTGCCACCCCGGCTCACGCCCATGCCGACCTCCCGGACGCCACCCCCGTGAGTCTGTTCGGGACGGCTGCCGCCAGTGCCGCGTGCCCGTCCGGGTTCAGGTGCAGGTGATCGCCCACATCGAAGGCGGGAAGCAGCCGCCACGGCGCGGACGGGTCCCGGACCGCCGCGTCGAAGTCGGCGTATCCTTCGAACAGCCCGCCCCGGATCGCCTGGTTCACCGACTGGCGCGCGGTCTCCCGTACGCCGGCGAGATCGTCGAAGATGTTGCCCCCGAACGGCGTGAGCGTCGCCCCGAACGTCCGCAGCCCACATGCCTGTGCCCGGGTCGCGATCTGCCGGTAGGCGGCGATCAGATCACCGGTCACCCGGCGCTGGGCCGCCTCCGACGCCGCAGTCGTACCCAGATCGTTGAGCCCTTCGAAGATCAACAGACGGGCGGCCGCACCGAGAGCGAGCACGTCCCGGTCCAGCCGGGCCAGGGCGCTGGGACCCAGACCATCCCGCAGTACGCGGTTACCGGCGACCGCCTGGTTGAGGATCGCCAGCCGCGGATCCCGCAACCGGTCCTGCAGCAGGTCAGGCCACCGATTGTTGCCGTTGGTGGTGGACCCGCGCCCGTCGGTGAGCGAATCCCCGAGCACCACCAGAGCACACGCACCGGTAGCGATCACTTCGACACCGCTGATCAGATACCAGTGCTCGGCGGCCACCGCACCAGGCAACTCCAGCTCGGCATGCCTGTCCCCGGCAGCGAACCACGACGTCGTCCGCGAGCCCGGATGCGACGTGAGCCCCTGCCCCTCAGCGGAGCCGGCCACCCCGCCCTGACCCTCTTTTGAATAGACGGTGATCGTCAGATTGGACCGGGGGGCCAGTGCCAGCTCGACCGGGTCGGAAACCACCTGGGCACCCGCCGGAACCGTCACACTCCACAGCCCACCGAACGTCAACGCACGGCAACTCCCCGCAACGATCCCCGCCGCACCGGCCCGGCCACCCACGGGCAACCCGACAGCGGCAGCGGTGATCACCAGGTCACCCCCACCGAACGCGTTCGAGAATCGCACCCGAACCCGCCGCCCACCCAGCGACACCCGAACGGTCTGCCGCAAGGTCGTGTCCACCAGCGCGGTGAACGGTTCCGGCGGCAGATTGTGCCGCTCGGTGAGCTGAGGAGCAGCGGTCCAGGCATGGATCCAGCGGGGTCGTGGCGGCGGTCCGGAATCGATGAGCAGCAGTGGGGAGGCGGCCCCCAGAAGCGTACGACGCCGCATGTCACGGAACGTATAGCCACATATCGATCTAGTCAACATGCGTTTGGGAGCGCTCCAAGATAGGCTGGCCGCCATGCTGATGGCCCTGCTACTGGACGCCGCGAACATCGTCGGCGGGCTGCTGCTCGCCATCCCGCTACTGGCCCGCTTTCCCGCGGTCACCCGCACCGCCGCCCGGCTGGCCCGTTGGCAGTGGGTGATCGGCATCCTGGCCCTGGTGGCAGGCGGCTACTACCTGCTGGTCCACATGATCTCCGGCCCCCGGGTGTTCCACTTCGAGGTGGTGGGAGTAGCCGTAGGCGTAATCCTCGCCTGGGACCGCCTGACCGGCCGCACCCCCCTGATCCCCACCCCCGCTGCCGCCCCCGCCACATCTCCCACGGCCACCGGCACACCCTCCACCTCCGCCGGCGACCCGGCGGCCTCCCACGCCGCCACCGGCACACCCTCCGCCTCCGTCGGTGACCCGGCAGCCGCCCAGGGTTGGCCCTCCGCCGGCTCCCCACCCGCCCCAGCCGCTCAGCACAACCCGGCATCCACGACAGCCGCCAGCCCAGCCGCCCCGGCAGAAACGGCAAGTACGCCGGGCGCAGCGGGCCCGGCAGGCGCAGCACTGGTGATCGCCGTCTTCGGCCTGATCGCCATCCTCGTAGGCATCCAGGGCCTGTTCACCCCCAACTGACCCACCCGGCCACAACCCGCCTGGCCACAATCCGTCCGGTCACAACCTGCCCGGCCACAATCCGCCGAGCCATCCCCGACCGAGCCGCTCTGCTACAACCCAGTCGGCCCGCCCTGACACAACTCAGCCGACCACCCCCAAGAGACCCGCCCGGCAACAACCCAGCCGACCACACACCATGAGTCACCCGGTCTACCGGTGTCGTGGTCGGCCCAGCCTTTCGCGGTGATCACGCCGACCTGGAACCGATCCGCACTTCGCCGCAGCGGCCACCGGGCACCGGGCACCGGGCAAAGCCACAATCGGCCGCTCTCGATCAGTCGAATGTCAGCGTGCGGCACGAGGACCTCCCGGGTGGTGTTGGAACCTTCGACAAGCCCCACCCACCCGCAGGTGTTCACCTATTCCAGAAACTCCGCCGCGTGACCAACCTCCGTGGACAGAAAGTCTGGGCCAACTCCCGCCATTCCAAGACGGAAGTCAATGTGGACCTTGGAGGGCCCACCGCCGCCACTGGACCAGCGCCGGCAGCAGCTCACCCTCCCGCGCCTCGGCCATCATCCGTACCCACATCGCCTGATATCCGGCATCGAACGAGGACGCCGCCAGATCCACCTCGAACAGCGTCCGGGTCGCGGCGGTGGCCTGCATCGCCACACTCACCTCCCGGGTCCCGCGCGCCCGGCGCGGATCATCGGCACCGGCGAACGGAAACGTCACGATCAGCGCCACCAACTCGTAGTAGTCCCCGAACGCGAGCATCCCGGTAGCCACCGCCAGATACCGCACATGGGTCGATTCCGGAACATCGGGCGGTTCGGCACAGAGCACCGCGACTGCCTGTCGCCGCATCCGCTCGGCGTGCCGCAACTGCAGGGCCCGCAGGCCACGTCCAGTGACAGTGCTGGCGAGCCGGGTGGCGTCCGGCCGGTCGGTGGCCCGTAACTGCAACAGGTGCGGCTCGCTGAGATCCTCGAGGAGGACGGCGGCGACACGGGTGATCTCGACGTCGGCCGGGGCGATGTCGCAGCCGATGCGCGGCTCCCGTCCGGCGATGGCCGCGCGGAGTTCGGCGACCGCTTCGGCCCGCCCGAGCGGCCCGGTCTCCGCCATCAGCGCTTGCAGGCTGCGGGTCGTCCAGAGCGCCATCTACCTACGCTACGTCCGCATTCGAGCACACGCTACGCACCGACGGCGACGGCTATCCCGAGACCGATCATGGTGACGCCGGTGGCGGCCCGCAGTATCCCCGCCATTCCCGGACGCTCCCATCGTGATCGGCTGCGGTCAATGCCGTAAACGTACAGGCAGAACCACGTACCGGAGATCACCGCCCAGATCGCCCCCAGCATGATCGACGATGCGAGAACCGGTCCGCCGGCGGTGACGAACTGAGGGATGAGCGAAACGGCGACAACACCGGCTTTCGGATTTCCGAGACTGGTGGCAAGACCGGCGGCGAAGTCACGGTGGCCGGCGGCCGAGACCGATTTCGATTCTGTACGCCGGGAGCGGGTCCACCGTGCGGGCAGCAACGGCTGGATCCCGAGCAGGCAGAGCAGCACCGCCCCGCCGAGCCGGAGGACCAGGTACGCCCCGGGATCGGCCAGCAGCGCCGCCGACAGCCCGAGGGCTGCCCCGACCGCCCAGATCAGGATCCCGATCGACGATCCGGCGACGGCGAGCAGGCCGGATCGCCGCCCGCCGAGCAGGGTCTGCCGGGTGATCGTGGCGTTGTTGGCGCCGGGCAGGACGGCGAGCAGCGCGATGGTGGTGACGAAGGCGGTGAGATGTACGGGCACGCCTCCAGTGGACGCCGCGCCACCCGATATCCGGAAGGTCTGATCTCGACCCGGATCAAGACGCCTAGCATATGAGTGATGGAGGTCAGACAAGCCCGCTATTTCATCGCCGTCGCCGAGGAACTGCACTTCGGGCGCGCCGCTCACCGCCTGCACATGTCCCAGCCGCCGCTGTCCCAGGCGATCCTCGCGCTGGAGCGGGACCTGGACGTGCGCCTGCTGCACCGGACGAGCCGCCAGGTCACGCTGACCAAGGCCGGCGCGGTGCTGCTGCGGCACTGCCGGGAACTGGTGCGCGAGTCGGAGCGGGTCCGGGAGGCGGTCCGGCGGGCCCGCGACGGATTGCAGGGCGAGTTGGTGATCGGGGCGGTGGCGTCGGCGTTCACCGATCTGCTGCCGCCGGTGCTGCGCCGTTACCGCGAGGTCCGGCCGGACGTGGGGCTGCGGATGGTGGAGGTGGACACCGACACGGGCGCTCAGGCCGTACAGAATCGGGAAATTGATCTGGCTCTGGTTCGGCGGCGTAATGCGGATCCCGGAATCCGGGCGGTGCCGTTGCACGAGGACGCTTTTGTGGCGGTGCTTCCGCTGAACCATCGGCACGCGTCCGGGAGCGGCGATCTGGACCTGGCGGAATTGTCCGGTGATCCATGGGTGTGGATTCCGCGGGAATTCGCGGCGGGCTATCACGACGAGGTGGTGACCGCGTGCCGGCGGGCCGGTTTCAGCCCGGACGCGCGGCATCGGGCCAATTCGATCGCCACCCAGCTCGCCATGGTCGCCGGGGGTATCGGGGTCGCCATCGCGCCGGAACTGACCGCCCGCGCCCGGTCCGATGTCGCGGTCCGGCGGCTGCGGGTGCCGCCGGTGGTCAGCCTGTCGATCCTGGTGCCGGAGGAGGCCGATCCGGTCGTCGAGCACTTCGTGGCGACGGTGCGGGCCGAATTCCGGATGACCGATCGGTGAACGCCATTGCGTCCACCTCGGACGCTGCGGTAGTCACGGGGGAATGAGGCGTCTCTTCTTCACCGCTCTCCTCGGCACGGCCCTGATCGGTGGCGGCACTCCGGCCGTCGCGGGCGGGCGACACCACGACGAGGTCCGTTTTGCGACTTACAACCTGTCCCTGAACCGGGCGAGTCAGGGCCTGCTCCGGCAGCATCTGGCCGAGCCGGGCATCGACGACGTCTACCGCCGGCAGGCCCGCAACGTGGCCGAGGTGATCCAGCGGGCGGCACCGGACGTGCTGCTCATCAACGAGTTCGACCACGATCCGGAGGCGGCCCGGCTGTTCGCCGAGAACTTCCTCGCCGTCTCCCAGAACGGCGCACCGGCCCAGCGGTACCGGTACCGGTACACCGCCCCGTCGAACACCGGCGTCGCGTCCGGTTTTGATCTCAACAACGACGGCGTCGCCGACACCACTCCGGGTGACGGTTCGTACGGCGACGACTCCTTCGGATACGGCGTCTTCCCCGGCCAGTACGGCATGGTCGTCTATTCGAGATACCCGATCGACCAGCGTGCGATCCGCACATTCCAACTGTTCAAATGGAAGGACATGCCCGGCAATCTGATCCCCACCGCGTTCTATTCCGCCGAGGAACAGGCGGTGCTGCGGCTGTCGTCGAAGAGCCACTGGGACGTACCGATCAAGATCGGTAAACGAACCGTCCACTTCCTCACCTCGCACCCGACCCCACCCACCTTCGACGGCCCTGAGGACCGCAACGGCCGGCGCAACCACGACGAGATCCGATTCTGGGCGGACTACATCAAGCCGGGTACCCGGTACATCTACGACGACAAAGGCCGACGCGGCGGCTTGAAGGCCGGCGAGGCGTTTGTGATCGCCGGTGACCAGAACGCCGACCCGAACGACGGCGACTCCTACGACAACGCCGTCCGGCAGCTGCTCACCCACCCGCTGATCAACACCCGGACCAGCCCCGACAGCGCGGGCGGCCCGGAGGCGGCGGTGCTGCAGGCCGGCGCCAACCTGACCCACCGCAGCGATCCGGCGTACGATACCGCCGATTTCGCCGACACCGCGCCCGGCAATCTGCGGGCCGACTACGTGCTGCCCCGGGCCGGTCTGAAGATCCGCGACGCGGGCGTGTTCTGGCCGGTCCGGTCCGACCCACTGTCCCGGCTCTCCGGCGTCTACGACCCGGCGTGGTCCGCGGTCGGCGGCTACCCGACATCCGACCACCGCCTCGCCTGGATCGACATCCGCGGATAGCCGAACTGCTCGGGTGCCGGCGTCCCCGACCCGGCACCCGACAAGGTCAACAGATCAACATCGGTTGAATTCCCCGATTGCGGTACGCCCGGACATGGCCCTGCCCCCGACCCGTCCGTTCACGATCCGCCGCAGCGGGCAACTGTCCGGTTCTCGGCACTGGCCACCGAAGATGATCGATGAGGGGCAGTCTGATTCGTCATGGACGACGTACTGGTGGTGGGCGGCGGCATCGCCGGCCTGGCTCTGGCCCGCGCACTGCACCGCCGCGACGTGCCGGTGACCGTGGCCGAGCGTGCCACCGGCCACCCCAGCCTGGCGATCAACCTGCCCGGCAACGCGATAGCCGCCTTCGCCGCCCTGGGCCTAGCCGAGGACCTGCAGAAACTGGGCCGCCCGACAACCCGCCGCGAGTACCGGACCCACCGCGGCCGCCTGCTGTTCACCGTCGACGAGGACGCGTTCTGGGGCCCCGAGGCACGCCCGAGATGCGTCCTGCAGACCGAACTGCTGACCCTGCTGGCAGAGGGCTTGCCCCCACAGACACTCCACCCACTGGAGGTGACCGCCGTAACCCCGTCCGGCCAGGCCGATTTCAAGGACAAACCCCAGCGGCAGTACGGGTTCATAGCCGGAGCCGACGGAACCTCGTCCCTGGTCCGCTCCGTAGTGGACCCAACCACCCCACCCCCGGACCCCGGCCTGACAGGTTGGCGTTTCCTGGCCCCCAACCCGGGAATCGACTGCTGGACACTATGGTCCGCCCGAACCTCAGCCCTGCTACTGACCCCCATCGACGACACCCGCGTCTACGGCTACGCAACAACCTCCAGCACCCCACCCGGCCTCTTCTCACCCAACCCTTTCCTCACCTGCTGCCGCCTCCCCGACCTCTTCCCTCCGTCCCGCCTCCTCCCCTGCCGCACCCTCCCAGACCACCTCGCCCTCCCAGACCACCTCCTCCCCTGCCGCACCCTTCCAGACCACCTCCCCCCCTGCCGCACCCTCCCAGACCTCTTCCTTCCCTGCCGCTTCCGCTCCTGCCGAGACGTCCGCGTGCACTTCCCTCCCTGCAGAGGCGTCCGCGTCCCACCCTGCCGAGACACTCACATCCCACCAGGACAGGGTGCTCGCGTCCTTCCTGGCCGAGGTGTTCGCGTCCTACCCTCCCGAGGCCCGTCAGACCCTGCGCAACTTGACGGACCTCACCCTGTCCCCATCCCCAGTGGTCCGGTCGACGACCTGGTCCACCGGCCGCTGCGCCCTGGTAGGCGACGCGGCCCACGCAACACCCCCGTTCTGGGCACAGGGTGCCGCACTGGCAGTCGAGGACGGCCTGGTCCTAGCCGACGTCCTGGCCACATCCCCATGGGACGAGGCGGGAGCCGTCTACACCGCCCTCCGCCAAGACCGAATCGCCCACGTACGAACGGCCAGCGCCCAGTTCGCCCGGGTGGCATCACTATCCCCGTGGTTCCGCAACATGCTGCTCCCCACGCTGGGCCCACGCACCTACCGCAGAACCTACGCCCGCCTCCGCCACCCTTTCCCTACTCCGTAAACCCTCACCCCGGAACCCCTGCTCCCTCGCCCTCGGTCCTGCCCCTCGCCCTTCGCCCCTGGCCCTGGCCTTCGCCCTTCGCCCCTGGCCC
>DATMVU010000561.1:0-5689 GCA_035562875.1 Actinoplanes sp.
CGGCGTTGCCGGAGTCTCCGGCGGGGGTGCCGCGGCCGACGCTCTACGCGCTGCCGGGGAATCATGACTGGTACGACGGGCTCACCGCGTTCCTGCGGCTCTTCGCCCGGCGTAAGGACGGCCACATCGGCGGGTGGCGGACGGGGCAGCGGCGGTCGTACTTCGCGATAAAGCTACCCGGGGACTGGTGGGTGTTCGCGGTCGACGAGCAGTTCGGGGCGTACATCGACGACCCGCAGTTGCTCTATTTCGAGAAGGCCGCCGAGCAGGTCCGGCCTCAGGACCGGGTCATCCTGATGACACCGTCGCCGACGTGGGTGAAGGCGCGGGAGAACCCGCACGCGTACGACGCGGTCGACTACTTCATCCGGACCATCCTCGGGCCTACCCAGGCGCCGGTACGGGTGCTGGTGTCCGGCGATCTGCACCACTATGCGCGCTTCTCCGGCGACGATCGGGAGTTGATCACCTGCGGGGGTGGTGGGGCGTACACGCTCGGCACCCAGAACCTGCCGGAGACGCTCACCGTGCCGCCGCCGGAGACCTTGACCCGCAGTGCCAGCCCCAGCCGGCGGTACGACCGGAAGGCCAGCTATCCGGACACGACCGAGTCGAACCGGATGGGGTGGGGGGTCTTCCGCCGGGTTCCGCGCCGGAATCCCGGGTTCGCCACGTTGCTCGGCATCATCCACACGCTGACCATGCTCGCGATGGCCGGTGCGGCCAGTCAGGGCGGCAACATCCAGCGGCTGTTCAGCATCCCACTGGTCCTGATGCTGGTGCTGATCATGGTGGGCACGGTGCTGTTCGCCAAACCGGAGGGCAAGGCCCGGCATCTGGTCGTCGGAGCGGCTCATGGGCTGGCCCAGATCGCGCTGGCCGTCGCCGGCACGTGGGTGTGGCTCCAGCTGCCGTTCCGGGACTGGCCGTGGCCGGGGCCGCTCGCGGTGGCCGCTGTCGCCTACGGTCCGCTCATCGCGTTCGTCGCCACCCAGCTACTCGCTCTGTATCTGCTGGTCGCGGCCCGGTTCGACGTCAATCTCAACGAGTTGTACGCCGGTCAGGGCATCGAGGAGGCGAAGAGTTTCCTGCGCTTGCACATCGCCGCCGACGGGACCCTCACCATCCACCCGATCGGGGTGGACACCGTCTGTCACGAGTGGGCGGCCGACCCGGACGGTGGCCCGCACTCCTCCTGGCTGCGTCCGGTCACCCCGTTGACGGTGCACCGGGTGGAGCCACCGATCGAGGTTCGGTGACCATCGCATTCGGCCCGGCGGTCGCGGGGTGGCAGTGGTCCGCGCATCGCTCGCGCGGACCGGGCGGGACTCTGCGTTATTCGTACTAAATCTCGGGTTTGTAATGAGCGTCGTGAGCCTGGCGCGGCGCGCAGACCGAAGCCCGGCTGCATGAGCAGCGAGAGCCGTCGGCGTCGAGGCGGACCACGACCGAGTCCTTGGGGACACTGTGCGCTACCACACGACCGTCACCTTCCGGAGTTGTGACCCGGCTGCCGACCGCTGGCGCTGATGCCTGAAATGTCTGATATAGAGGATGTTCGTACTTCAAACAACACATCAGGCGGCCACATGCTCCGGAGATCCGTAGCGGGTTGAGCGGCAGATCCTGATCCTTCGCCATCCGGATGGTGACCGGCTCGAAGTCGGTCAGGAACGTGGCGCAGCACAGGTCACGGCCACAGGAGCCGATGCCGCCCTGGACCCGGGCCGAGTCGCGGGCCGAGAGCTGGCGCAGCTCGACCCGGCAGTGCAGGGTGGCGCCGAGGTCGCGGACCAGCGAGCGGAAGTCGACCCGGTTCGGCGCGGTGAAGTAGATCGTGGTGCGGGCGCTGTTGCCGCCGGTCGAGTCGAGCACGTGGTCGACGGCGACGACCTTCATCGGCAGGTTGTGGGCCTTGATCAGCTTCTTGGCGGCGACCTTGGCCTCGGCCTTGCGCTTACGCAGTGTCTCGTCACGGCGCAGATCGGTGTCGTCGGCCAGCCCGACGACCTTGGGGAACCCGGCGGTGTCCTCCTCGACCCATTGCGGCGCCCAGACGCACTCCGCCACCTCGGGACCGTCATCGGTCGGAACCAGCACGCGGTCACCGACAGCCGGGGTGAACCCGGCGGGATCGAGGTAGTAGAGGCGCCCATATCGGTTGAAACTGACCGCGCAGAGCATGCCCATGCGATCAACACTACGACGGCAGACAAGCCGTACCAAATGCCGGTTTTGACCTACCCGCGAGGGTTGTCGCATAGATGCCGCGAAACTGTCCCCATCGACCCTCGTTGGCCAGTCCCGAAAGCATCCCCCGGCTTGAAAGGACCTGCCATGACACCCGCCCGGTCAGTGGCCGCCAGTGTCGTAGCGCTCGGGTTCGCGGGCACGCTGACCGCTCCCCTGCCCGCCCTCGCAGCACCCGGCTGCGCCAAACCCGAACGCTACGCCGCACAATCCGGGGCAGAACTTCTCCGCATCGACCGGCTCGACCTCGAACCCGGCGGCCGCATCGCCGATTCCCGGACCAAAACATCATCGGGTACGGGGGACCAAGGCGCTGATTCCGACACGGATCAGGACGACGTCCTCGACGACAGCACCGACGACTCGGACTCCCCTGATGCTGTCGTGCCGGCTCCGCCCGCGGAATCTCCCAGTGGGGGCCAGGGCGGCGGGGCTGCCGCACCGGACATCAGTGACGTCGGGCTCGGGCACACCCGGAGCGTGCTCATCGCCGGAGCACCGGTCAGCTCCGCCGGGGCCGCCCGCGTCCTGAACGGCAAGGTCGCCGGCTCCACCACCCGCAACGAACTGGTCGTGCAGCAGGCGCCGCCGGTCCAGCCGAAGGCCGCCGAACAGCGGACGGCGGCCAAACGGTACGGGCCGGTCGACGTCGGCAGCGGCTCGCTGCGCGCCCGGGCGGTATGGACGCCGGGCATGGGCTGCGGAGCCGCCGACCGGGAGGTCTCGATGGCGTCCACCGAGCTCAGCCGGGTCACGGTTACCGGCGGCGGGAACGGGGCCCTGATCCGAACGGCGGAGAAGATCACCAGCCGCAGCGGCACCGCCCTGCAGGACAAGACAGCGGTGGCGACGGCGACAGTCACCGCCGGGCGGATCAGTCTCGTCGACAACGAGGTGCGGATCCGGATGCTGCGGGCGCCCCAGCTCACGGTCAGCGTGCCCGCCAGCGGGAAGGGCCGGGTCGACTACCGGCCGGCGATCGTGGAGATCACCACCAAAGGCGGCAAGACCGCTCGTCTCGACACGGGCGGTGAGTATGTTGACATCACTCTGAGTGATGACTTGCGGCCCCTGGAGGCCGCCCGATCCCGCCTGGTTCCGGACGGGGACCTGCCGCTGCCGAAGGTTCCCGGACTGCCCGCACTCAGCGAGATCGAGAACACTCCGGTCCCCGCCGGAGCCGACGGACCCCTGATGAGGATCTCCCTGGGCGCGGTACGTCAGGCGACCGACGGCGAAGCCATCGCGGCCGCCGCCACCGCCCTGCGAGTCACCGTGATCCACAAGGACTCGAACTCTGACAGCCAACCGTCCGGTGTGGTCGCCGACCTGGGTATCGGCATGCTCCAAGCGGCTGCTGTCGCCCCGAACGCCAACCGCGGCAAGGGCCGGCCGGGTGCCGGATCGGGTGGCGGCACCCGGCCCGGTGCCGGATCCAACGCTGGAGCCGACGCTGGAGATGGCTTCGGGAACGGCGTCGGATCGGGTCCTGGCGACGGATTTGCTGACGGCTCCGGTTCCAGCTCCGGTTCCAGTTCCGGCTCCGGCTTCGGTGACTCCGGGCTGCCGATCACCGGCCCTCGCGCCGTCTCGTTCGGGCTTGCCGGCGTGGCCCTGCTTCTCGGCGGGATCTCTGCCGTGGTCCTGACCTCACGACGCCGTCGCCGTCACCAGCCCTGACCTGCGCAGCGCCCGGCCGGCACCGCCAGTCCCGACCTGACGCGACCAGACACGGCCTCAGGTCACTCGCCCATCAACCCGTCCGCCTTTCCACTCACTGACCCGCCCGTCACGCTGAGGCCGGGGTAACGAACGTCGAATGCCGCCTTCGTTGTCCGACACCGAGATTCACCCATCCGGTGTCGGACAACGGCAACGCCATACGCCACATCGGACAAATAGCCTAGTGAGGTGATCCAGCGCGTCAGACAGGGAGCGGGTTCTGGAGAAGTTTGAAGTCGTCGAGGAGGTCCTCGGCTCGGTCATAGGTGTCGGCGACCGTACGCAGCAGAACCGCCCCAATGGCCGCGGCGGCACTCGCCTCCTGTTCAGGCGGGTGCGCGCTACCCAGAAGAGTCAGAGCTTCGGTGGTCACGCAGACCTCGGCAAGTGACTCCGCGAGGCCACCACGGGCATCGAGCATCCAATCGGTCAGCGCGGTGGCCAGATCGACTGTCGCGTCCATCCGCCCGCTGAGGCTGTCTGCGCCGCCGTGGAGCCGCTCGGCCATACGGCGACGAGCCTGCTCATAGGCATCGGCAGCCTCCCCCGACCACTCCCCCGGCAGCGGCAGAGCATCAGCCAGATCGGCGTAAACCCGGGCGTCGGCTCGCAACTCGGGAACCCCGTCCAGAATTGCCGCCGGCCGCAACCCGGCAACCGCACGAGCAGCGTCACCGGGCAGCAACCGCACCCGCCGCAGCTCGGCCCAGACGGCATGCCCACCCGGCGCACCGACCGTCGAGAGCACATCGTCAACCCGGCTGAGCAGCGGATCCGCCGCCGCCAGCAGTTGATCGAGCCGGTCCATCACACTCCTCGCAAGGGACGGCCCATCACCGAACCGCCGATATGGTGCGGCGCATCAGAGGCCCCGCTGGAAGCGGCGCCGGACCAGGTCGTCGGTCTCGGTGTAGGCGTGAGCACTGGTGCGGACAGAACGGGCCAGCTCGGTGAGGTGGGCGGACGCATCGGTGGCTTCGCGGGCGCGGGCGGCCAGAACCGTGGACCAGCCGGCGAACAGCGCCCGGCCGATCCGGCCTGGGCGGCCGGAGTCGTCGGCACCGAAATCGGCGGCCACCGGAACCAGACCTGGGACACGACGGTCCATCGTGGCCAGTGCCGTGGCGGCATGGTCGATCTGGTCGGCGAGTCGTTCCACGTCAGTTTCCTTCCAGGGTGCGGAGTGCTCCGAACACCTCACCGTGCAGTTTCTCTCTGGCCCAGCGGGCGGCCTCGGTCGCGCTGGTCACCACGGCACGCATCTCGGCCGCGAACTCGGCCGGCTCGCGGTGCCGCAGGCCGCCGTGCATCTTGATGTCCACGATGTCACCAGCCGCGGTCACGACCACCTCGATCGACTGGTCCGGCGAGTGCACCGACACGGTATGCCCGGCGACCGCCGCGCCGAAGTCGGCCTGGAGTCTCTCGATGCGCCGATACCTATCGATCGCCTCATCGATCCACGCCTCGTCGATCTCGCGGGCCATTCAGGCTCCTCACCGCGTGTCATGCCGCCGTCGCGTTCCGGGTTGAGACCGTACCCGCTCCGGCAACCGTCCCGCTACGGCCGCATCCCCCCTGTGGATAACCCAGACTTACCAACACAAGAAGTTACGTATGAACATCGGCATATCTACTTGCAGTAACCATTCCCAATTGACGCTCGCCTCCAGTCGAACCGTCCTGAGCTCGCCCTCGTGCCCGCTGAGCTCGCCCT
>DATMVU010000562.1:0-7094 GCA_035562875.1 Actinoplanes sp.
GACGAATGCGGAGCTGATGAACGGCAGGAAGATGATCGGGTAGGAGAAGGCGGATGCCCCGTCGGGTGAGGACGCCGAGAGTCCGGGGATCACCGCCACCCAGGTCAACCCGAGGGTGAACAGCAGCAGGATGCCGGCTACGGCGAGCCAGGCGAGCACCCCGGCCGGTGACCGGAAGCCGATGGCGAGCCCGGCGAGCACGATGATCGCCACGGAGATGGCGTTGGACACCAGCGAGGTCAGCACGTGGCCCCACAGCACCGCCGACCGGGTGATCGGCAGGGAGTGGAAGCGTTCGAAGATGCCGCTTCTCATGTCGAGGAACAGCCGGAAGGCGGTGTAGGAGACGCCGCTGGCGATGGCGATGAGCAGGATGCCGGGCATCAGGTAGTTGGTGTAGTCGCCGGTGCCGGCCTGGATGGCGCCGCCGAACACGAAGCGGAACAGCAGCAGGAAAGCGATCGGCGTGATCGTGACGGTGATGATGGTGTCCATGCTGCGGGTGACGTGCCGCATTGAGCGGCCGAGCATCACCGAGGCGTCGTTGACGGCGTGCGTGATCATCGCTGGTCCCTTCCGACGGTGGCCAGGAAGATCTCCTCCAGGGTGGGTTGGCGTTCGACGTACTCGACCGTGGCGGGTGGGAGCAGTTTCCGCAGCTCGGCCAGGGTGCCGGACACGATGATCGTGCCCTCGTGCAGGATCGCGATCCGGTCGGCCAGCTTCTCGGCCTCTTCCAGGTATTGGGTGGTGAGCAGGACGGTCGTGCCGTCCTCGGCGAGTCTCCTGATCACCTGCCAGACCTCACGGCGGCCTTCCGGGTCGAGCCCGGTGGTCGGCTCGTCGAGAAAGACGACCGGCGGGTCGCCGATCAGGCTCATGGCGATGTCGAGGCGGCGACGCATGCCGCCCGAGTAGGTGGCCACCCGGCGTCCGGCCGCGTCGGCGAGGCCGAATCGGGTGAGCAGGTCGTCGGCGACGTGGCGTGGCTCGGCGATCCGTCGCAGCTTCGCGATCATGATGAGGTTCTCGCGGCCGGTGAGGATCTCGTCGACGGCGGCGAACTGTCCGGTGAGGCTGATCGACTCGCGGACCCGCGCGGGTTGGCTCACCACGTCGAAGCCGTTGACGGTCGCTGTGCCGTCATCCGGCTTCAGCAGCGTGGCGAGAATCCGCACCAGGGTGGTCTTGCCGGCGCCGTTCGATCCCAGCAGCGCGAAGACGCTGCCGCGGGCGACGTCGAGTTCGACTCCTTTGAGGACGTGCAGGTGTCGATAGGACTTGTGTAGTCCGCTGATCCGGATCGCTGGGTTCTGGTCTTTCACGCGTGATCCCTCCTGTGAGCCGGGCGTATGGCAGTCAAGGCGTGGGTCATCGCCGGGCGTGCCTGGCGGCTCGTCCGGTATCTGATGGGTGCGTGCCATCGCCGGGAGAGCTGCGAGGCTCCGCCGGTGATGGATGGGCGGCGTTTAGATGTCGAGGTCCTCGATGGCGGGCTGGTTGATCGCGTCGAGGACCAGTTCGTACAGTCCGGTCGGGATGATCTCGCGTAGCGCGTCGATGTCGTCGGCGATGTGCAGTCGGGAGTCGGCCGGGATACGCGTCCACGACTGGTCGGCGCTCCAGTCGCCGACCCACGCGCGCCAGCCGGTACGGTATTTCTCCGCGTTCGGTCCGGTGTTCACGTGGGCCTCGGAGCGCTCATGATGCACGACGAACTTCTCAGTACGGGTCCGGTAGACGTGGTAGGTCTCGTCGCGCTCGTTGCCGCTCTGCTCCATCTCGGCCAGCAGCATGCCGAAGAAGCGCTGCATGCGTCCGAGCCCGGGGCCGACGCGGACAACGATCTCCTCATAGCCTTGCTGTCGGCCCTCTTCGACCTCGACGTAGCGACGCAGCGCCGCGCTGATGGCCGTGGACAGCTTGCCGCCGGCGATCTCCTGCGCACGCTGGAACAGCGGCAGGTCGTCGTCGGACACGTAGATGGTCTTGTTCGGCACACCTCAACTATACGCATACGTGTACGTAGTTGTGGTCCCTCGCTCGCGGCCGGAACATGCCACATCCGCAGCGACTGTGCGGCCACATCGACATCGACGGTGATGGCGCCGACGATGCCGACATTCTCGCTGTGCGCCGGCGAGAGGTACGCCGGCTTGTCGTCACGGCACAACATGACCTTTCCCAGATCCCGGAGTCAGCGCCCTGCCCACCAGGTCGAACAACGCAAAGTCGATCAACGTGATGCCGTGCGTGCCCGGCGATCGGCAGGTCGGTGGCGTCACCCAGGAAACCGTCCAGGACGTAGCGCGGTGGCAGCCGCAGTCCCGGTGGCATGGCAGTGATCGCGGTGGCGGTGGCAGTGGCAGTGGCAGTGGCAGTGGCAGTGGCAGAACCCACAACCCGCCGGTGCCGGGACGGCGACAGCCTAGATTGATCATCAGAATCCCCACCCGATCGGAGACTGATGTTCCACCGCACCACCACCGACCCCACCCTGTTCCGTGGACTGACCCGGCGGCGCCTGAACCGCCGGGACGCTCTGCGGGTCGGTGGCCTGTCCGCGCTCGGCGCCGCCCTCGCGGCCTGTGGCGTGGAGGGCAAGGGCCTGCCGCAGAGCGCCTCCCCGTCGTCGCTCGCCACGTTCTGGAACGGCCGCACCCAGAACGGCCGGGTCGATTTCGCGAACTGGCCGTTGTATATGGACCCGTCGAAGCCGGAGCTGGCGAAGTTCACCCAGCAGACCGGGATCCGGGTGAACTATGCCGAGGTCATCCAGGAGATGGGCCCCTGGTTCTCGAAGGTGCAGCCACAACTGTCGACCGGGGACCCGATCGGCTACGACCTGATGGTGATCACCAACGGTATTCAGTTCGGCCAGTTCAAGCAGTCGGGTTTCCTGGCGCCGTTGGACCACACCCGGCTACCGAACTTCACCGCGAACGCCGCCGCCAAGTACACCACCGAATCGTTCGATCCGGGAAACGTGTACAGCGTGCCGTGGGCGTCCGGGATCACCGGTATCGCCTACGACCCGGCGAAGATCACCCGCCCGATCACGAGCCTGGCCGATCTGTGGGATCCGGCGTTCAAGGGCAAGGTCGGCATGATGTCGGACGCCACCGAACTGGCCAACTTCGGGCTGCTCGCCAGCGGATTGAAACCGGCGAACTCGGGTCCGGAGCAATGGGCCCAGGCGGCCGCGAAACTGACCGACCAGAAGAACGCCGGTCTGGTCCGCAACTATTACGAGCAGGACTATCTGGATGCGCTCGGCAAGGGCGAGATCTGGATCACGCAGGCCTGGTCGGGTGACATCTTCCAGAAGAACCTGTCCGACGGCACGAATCTCAAGTTCGTGATCCCGCAGGAGGGCGGCACGATCTGGACCGACAATTTCGCGATCCCGGTCACCGCCACCAACCCGGTGGACGCCCTGATGCTCATCGACTTCTTCTACCAGACCGACAACGCGGCCTCGCTCGCCGAATACATCAACTATGTGTGCCCGGTCCCGGCCGCGCAGGCGAAGATCCGTACCGACGCCGCCGCCCTGTCGGGGGCGGACAAGACGCAGATGCTGGCGGTCGCGGACAGCCCACTGGTGTTCCCCAGCGACGCCGACTACCGGCGGCTGCACTACTACGTCGATTTCGCGACCGCGGAGGAACAGCGGGACTTCGCCCGCCTTTTCGAGGCGATCACCCTGACCTGAGACAGGTGCCGCCGCCGGGCTCTCACTTGCGGCCCGGCGGCGGCACCCACGACTACCGTCGCTACCATGCGCAGCTCAGTGAGGACGGCCGTCAACCGGTTCAACAGGTGTGTGATGGCCGTGCAGGACTCCCCGCGGCTGGGAAGGCTGGTGAACCGCCGGATGACGGTGGTCACCTATGCCGGGCGCCGGTCAGGCCGCGAGTTCAGTATTCCGGTCGCCTATTTCCGGCGCCCGGGCGGCATCCGCATCGACGTGATGATGCCGGACGCCAAGAACTGGTGGCGCAATTTCACCGGCGACGGCGGCCCACTGTCGGTGCGGCTGGACGGCGAGATCAGAACCGGTCACGCCGTCGCCCGCCGCACCACCAACAGCCGCGTCGAGGTCCAGGTCGACTTCGAAGACCGTTAAAGACCCAGACGCCCACGGTACGTGGGATGGGTCCAGTCGTCCGGGAACAGTCCCCGCTTCTGCAGGATCGGGACGACGAACTGTGCAGAGTTCGGCAGGTCCATGACGGTGAATCCGTCGGCCGCGCCCGCCTCGTACCACGCTTGAAGGTCGTCGGTGATCTGCTCCGGGGTGCCGGCCACCAGCCGGTGCCGGGCACCGCCCGCCCCGCGTTGCACCAGCTCGCGCGGGGCGTGTGACGCTTCGGCGAGCAACGCCCGGGTGGAGGCGCTGAATCCGCCTCGTCCGGGAGGCGCTCGGCACCCTCACCCGTGCGCTCCTGGCCGCCCGCTCCGGCCGAGGCCTCGCCGGCGACGACATCGCCCGACCACACGCCCGATCAGCCCTGTTCCTCCTGGTCCAAGGCCAATCAGCGGCGGTACGCGAAAGCCAGCTCCACCACTACGCCACCGTCAACGGCTGAACAACCGTTCCACCTCGGTCGCCACCGCCGGGGACATCACCGGCTCCCACACCCCGAACAGACCGGTGAAATACTCGCGGTGCGCGGCCAGTAGCGACGGATCATGCGCCAGCACATCCAACTCGTTCACCACCGACAGATCCACGAACGGCGTCACCTGCCAATCCGCCAGCCGCGTCACCGCCCCGGTGAACCGATCCGTCACCCGATGCGTCGCCGCCAGATCCGGCCAGCTCGCCTTCCGGTCACACGCCCCGTACAGATAGACGAGTTCCTCCGCATCCGGGCCGATCAAGTCCGTCAACGTGAGCCGGTCCTGCCAGAAGACCAGAGCCAGATCAAAACCGTCCGTCCCGTACGCCGCATGAGTCAGGCCCGCAGCCTGAACCACCGCATCGTGACCGATTCCGGCCAGCCGTTCCTCGACCCGGCACAGATGCGCATAGAGCGTCCCACCCGGATGCGTGACACTCTCCGTGCCACGCTCACGCAGCCACTCCCGCACGTTCGTCATGATCCAAACGTAGGTGCTGCCCCGCCCGACGGGAAGCTTGACGCCCACCACCGGCTGTGCATCAAACCCGCTTGCCCCACCCGCCACACCACAGCCAGCCCTCGAACCGCCGTCCTCATCATGGCCCTGGTCCCCGGGCCCGGCCGGTGCTCACCACACTCACGGTCCGTCCGGCCCTTTCCGCGGGCCGTCACCGTCACCGACAGCGGCCACATGACCATCACCACCATCCCTAAGGCATCCTAGGAGGATGGGTTGATTGGCTCCTCCACCGACCCGGGCGGCACGGAACGGCAGCAGTCGGTCACCGCCGATTTGCGGAAAACCCTGAAATCGCATGCCCGAATGCCGACATGTGCGGCCATGGCTCGATTCGTGACCAGCACCTACCCCGAAGTCGGCCCGCAGGAGCGGATCGTCAACACCGCACCGGTGAAGAACCGGATCCTCTTCCCGCCGGACGACGTCACTCCGGCGCCCCGCAGCGACGACAACCCGTACCCGAAGCACGGGAAGGATCCCGGACCGATGTGACCCGCGTCGCATCTGTCACAGGCCGGCCGGCAGTTCTGTCTCAGAGGGTGAGCAAAAACGACGACCGACTCGGGAGCCTGTCATGGAAGCTCGCCTGGACCTCTTCAACAACCCCTTCGCCGGTAAGATTCTGCGGCACCTCGCCTCGGCCGGGGCGGCGGTGAAGGATGCCGGTCTACCGGAGTCCACGAGGGAGCTGGTGCTGTTGCGGGCCAGCCAGATCAACGGATGCGGGTTCTGCGTCGACATGCACACCAAGGAGGCACTGCACGCCGGCGAGACCGGTCAGCGGCTGCATCTGGTCGCGGCCTGGCGGGAGGCGACGGTGTTCACCGATGCCGAGCGGGCGGCACTGGAGCTGACCGAGGAGGGCACCCGGATCGCCGACGGGGCCGGCGGCGTTCCCGCCGAGGTGTGGGACAACGCCGTCAAGTACTACACCGAGGACCAGCTGGTGGCCCTGGTGTCGACGATCGCGGTGATCAACGCGTTCAACCGGTTCAAGGTGATCGTGCAGCAGCCCGCCGGGGCGTATCAGGTGGGCCGGAAGCTGTGACGACCCCCGACGAGACGGTGGCGGCCGGTCTCCGGCCGCTGCGGCCGCCGGCGGAGACATCGAGGCGCTGCTGGCACTGCTGGCCCCGACGTGGTCCTGGTCGGCGACGGCGGTGGCAAGGCGCAGGTCCTGGCCGCTCCACCAACCGGGCGGCTACAGATCGCGCGTCTGTTCGCCGGCCTGTTCCGCCGCTTCACAAAACTGGGCGTCACCCTGCGCCCCGCCTGGGTGAACGGCCGCCCCGGCGCCCTGTTCCACGACCCGCAGAACCGGATCGCCGCGGTGATGTCCCTGGACCTGACCGACGGCGCCGTCCACACCGTCCGCTCAGTGGTCAATCCTGACAAACTGCGCCACCTGGGCCCGGTCTCCGACGTCGGCCTGAAACCACAGACAACCACATGAACCTTCTGGTACGCCCCCGCAAAGCCCTGCCCCGTCCCGCGATGTCTCCCCGGCGCAAGGCCGACCCGCGTCCGCCGGGCCGAATGCGCCACTCACCGCCCACCACTCACTCACCGGCTCCCGAATCCCGGAAAGCGGTTCGGGAGCGGGGGTACCGCAGCGAATGGGCAACCGGACGCTGTCGGTGGATGACCGCAGACCTGCCGCTCCGGTGATGACGCCCGGCGAGTCTCCACGTTCGACGCCCCTCCAGAGGGCTGCGAACTACGGAGAGAGGCGACTCCCGGCACGGGTGCCGGCTCTCGGCGGCCGGAAGGCGGCACCAGGCACCCCGGTGACGGGCGAATCGACGACCGGAGGGCGACGACCGGAGGGCGGGGCAGGCTGCCGGGTGGGCTAGCCGGGGACCGGGGTTCGGGTGCGGGCGGCTGTTGCGGCGGCTGTCAGTAGGCCCAGGGCCAGGGCGGTCAGGACTCGTACTCCGGAAGTGTGT
>DATMVU010000563.1:0-21968 GCA_035562875.1 Actinoplanes sp.
CCCGCCTCCGGGTGGTAGCCGCGCTGTCCCGGTGCGGCCATCGACGACGGCCGTACCCACGACGTTCCCGCGGCCGGACGGCGACCGGCACGGTCGCCGGGCCCGGAGGTGACCGCACTTCCACCACCGGGCCGGCGACTCATCGTCACGCTCCGAAACCATGACCACCGAGAGTGAGGAGCAGCCCCGGGACGGCCCGCAATCGTGCCGGTGGCCACCGGTAGAGTGGGGGTGCGACGGACGAGTCGGCTGGGCGGTCGCGTCGGTTCCCCTCACCGGGTGCCGCCGAGGAACGTCCGGACTCCGCAGAGCAGGGTGGTTGTTAACGGCAACCCGGGGTGACCCGCGGGAAAGTGCCACAGAGAACAGACCGCCGGCACGGGTTTCGGCCCGGAGCCGGTAAGGGTGAAACGGTGAGGTAAGAGCTCACCAGCACCCCGGGTGACCGGGGTGGCTAGGTAAACCCCACCCGGAGCAAGGCCAAGTAAGGCCACCGCCGCAAGGCGGTGACCGGCGCAGGCGTTCGAGGGCTGCTCGCCCGAGCCTGCGGGTAGGCCGCAAGAGCACGCCGGCAACGGCGCGCCGAGATGGATGACCGCCCCCGGGCCTCCGGGCCAGGGACAGAATCCGGCGTACCGGCCGACTCGTCCGTCGCCCTGTTCCTACGCCGCCCTGTTCCTCCGCAGGGCTGCACGACTTCCCTTGAACCGATCAACCCATCGATGTGTACACGTCGATGAGCGGCCACCGACCGGGTCTGCCGCTCCCATGCCGAGGCATGGCGGAGCGGGGGTGCCGGATGAACGACGTCGACGACGGTCGCCGAAGAGCGGACGCGCAGAGGTTCGTGGCGAACCTCGAGGACGAGGTGCGGCGCACCGCGCCCGGCAGGCCACTACCGGTCCTCGACACGATCGAAGGCTCCGACACTTCGGAAACCGTCTACTGCATGGTCCGCCTGGACGGTCTGCCCGTCCGGATCGCCATCACCGACGGCTGGTGGGAGTCGGTCGGCCGGGACGGAGTGGCGAAGGCCATCCTGCGAGCCCACTCGTTCGCCGGGGAGAAGGCCGTCATCGCGAGGATGCTGTTCCGCCGCTATGGCCGAGACCTGCCGGGGGATTCCACTGCGACCCGCCGGATCGCGGACGAGCCGCCGTCTGCGGCAGGGCACACCGGCCGGAACGTCCTCGACCGCGTGCACCGCAGCCTGGACGAGTCGTCCGCCCGGATGACGGCGGCGATGCGCCGGTTCGAACAGATCCGCGATGCCGAGCAGCGGGAGTTCTCCGGTCCGCGTGGACTGTTCACCGTCGTCGTCCGAGGGCCGGTCATCGAGGAGGCCCGGGTCGATTCCTTCCGGCTGACACCGGACAGCGCCCCGGTTCTGGCCGCTGACGCCCTGGCCGCGCTGCTCGGCGCACGTTCCGGCCACACGGGGCCCGAGGAGGGATGATGCCGGATTACAACTATTACTCAGCACGGAACATCGAGGTCGCCACCGACGGCCTGCGCGAGGCTTCGGCGAACTGGGCCGAGTTGGCCCGGCAGATGGGTGTGGTCGCCGCAACCGCCGGTCGGCAGAGCCTCGATCAGAGTGCCTTCGTGGTTCTCGTTGACGGGCCGGTCAGCATCGCCACCTCAGCTGACCTGTACCAGGCCTACACCCGCGAATTCGAGAAGCTGACCGCCCTCTTCACAGCGGCGAAGGTTCAGTTCTCCGCCATGAGCGCCGCTCTCGAGCAGAACGCCGAATGGTACGAGGAGGCGGACGCCGAGTCCGCTCAGAGTTTCGACGGAATCGCCCAGGGCGACTGGCCTCACTAGACATGAGAACGGAGAAGGAAACGTGGTATCGGTGATGCGGGCTCCGGAGGAGGAGTTCGCGGCGGCTTCGCTCGACACTTTTCGCGCGGCCGTCAGCGAACTGGAGAAGGCTGTGCGGAACATCCGTGCGGTGTGGGACGGCCTGATCCAGGCTGTCCAGGAGATGGTGGCCGCGGTACGGGGCAAGCTCGACGCGAGTTGGTGGGGTGCGGTGGTCGCGTGGTTCAGCGATGACGTGAAGGATGTCCTGAAAAGCATCGAGAACATCCTCACCGAGGCAGGACTGAAGGTCGCCGAGATCCTCGACCGGCTGGAGCGCTCGGTGAACGGGGCTGTGCCGGTCAGATCTCTGTTCACCGTCGCGCTCGACTGGTCGACGAAGGTCAACACCACTCTGAGCAAGATCGTCCCGGATGTCCAGCAGTCCGGTGACATAGACAGTTGGCACGGCCCGGCACACGCCACCTACCTGATTCGCGAAAACGAGCAGGAGAAGGCCGCCGATCACGTCACCGAGGCGGTAAAGGAGATCAGTCTCTGGCTGTCCGAAGTCGGTGTGGCGAACGTCGACTTCATCGCGAACCTCTTCGCACAGGCGGGTCAGGTCATCGAGAAGATCGTTGAGGTCACTGCCGACGTCACCGTGGTCACCACCACTGCTGATCCGCTCAGCGCACAGGAGACCATCAACGACCTGGCCGCCTCGCTCGGGCGCTTCGCTTCCAACATCACCACCTATCTGGGCACGCTGGGCAGCCGCCTCGCCGAAGTGGTCGGCATGGTCACCGAGATAGCCGCGGTACACAGTGACAGCCGGGACTTCCCCGGCGGAGACTGGCCGTCGGCGGTGAAGGCATGAGGCCCCGGACGGTGCTCGTCGTGGCGGCGATGCTCGCCGTGGCGGGATGCTCCGAGCCCGAGTTCCCGAACTCCGGCGATTTTGCGCTGCCGTCCTCGCAGATCAGCCGGCCGTCCACTTCCGGACCGGGACCGGCACGGTCGGTGCCTCCGGTCACGCACCGGTGGAGGACCGACGGGCTGACCTGTCCGGTGGTGACGTCCGCAGACGCGCAGGACGTCGGCGTCACCGGCCCCGGCCATCTGGCCGACACCACCGATGTGACGACCATCGGTAACACCATCACCTGTCTGTGGACGCCGGCCGGTAGGGCCGAGTCGGTCACCACGGTCATCGACACGTCGACGGTCCAGGAGGCGGCCGACATCGCGTGGCAGGTTCGGTCCGCGATCATGACTGAGGGGCTGCCCGGGGTCGGTGAGCAGGCCTTCGTCTCCGTGCTGGGTACCGAGATCACGGTGCTGGTCCGGTCCGGCAACGCCACGGTGAGCGTCAGCATCCGGGCGAAGCGGGGCGACGCCGATGGGCTGTCGAAGCTGCGTGTGGCGGCTCCGGCGATCGCCGGGGACATGCTCGGGTCGCTGGTTCCGGCATGACACCGCCCCGTCCGTGCGGCGGGTGGGTCAGGCCCGCATCGACTGTTCGGGGGCCCGGTGGGCGCCGGCGTTCTCCAGTTCGGCGCGGCCCTGGGTGAGGAAGCGGTCGAGTTCGTCCTGGTCGAGGGATTCTCGGTCGGCTCGGGCTTTGGCACGTTCGGCGGCGCGGGCCGCTTTGACACGTGCGGCCTCGTCGGCGGCGTCCTGTTTGGCGCGGCGGGTGGCGGCGGCTTTCGCGGCTCGTACCCGGGCGACTTCGGGGTCGAGTTTGCCTTTCGCCCGCACCTCGGTGATCACTTCGACTTCGCGGGCCTCGATGGCGGCGAAGTCGGGGCGGATCTTGCCGGCGACCCATTCGACGCCGGCGACCAGGCCGACGACGAGGGCGAAGATGATCCGCAGTCCGAGGGGGCCGGGGGCCGCGAAGTTCACCGCCGCCGAGATGATCACCACGATGGAGAGGATCTTCATGGCGGCCCGTTTGGCGTCGACGGCCATGCCGGTGGTCTGGGTGATCGTCAGCATGGACAACATCGCCAGGTCGAAGACGGCGGGCACGATCCAGGCGAACATGCCGGCACCGAGGTTCGCCAGGTAGTGGGCCTGGTGCAGGTAGCTGGCGGCGAGGGCCCCGATGAGGATCAGGTTGTTGGCCCGTTTGATGGTCCGGATCGCCCTGATCATGCCGGGCACGGCACCCTTGTTGTATTCGGTGGCGAACTGCTGCGTCAGGGTATGAGTCGGCAACGCTGAGTCCTTCCGGAACGGCGACGGAACCGACGCTACCGGTAGCTTCCTCACGTTTCGGGCGAATAGGTAAAGAGGGCGCGACTCCCAACAAGCCGCGCCCTCGGCGACGAGCGAACGAGCATCAGACGACGTTCACCGGTTTCACCCGCGGATCACCCTCATCCGCGAAGTAGTCGTCGGGCGCCGTCCCATCCGTACCCTCAGGTGTCTTGGCAGCCCGGAGGGCAACGGTGACGACCACCGCGACCAGCACGTTGACCAGGACGGCGACGAATCCCGCATAGATCGTCTTGGTGCTGTCGAGGCCGAACCCGCTGAGCGGGAACGCCGATCCACCGAAGTGCAGGCGCCCGGTGGCGGCGTTGGGGATCTGCCAGAGCATCCAGAAGCCGATGGACATGCCGGCCGCCCAGCCGGCTAGCAGCGCGCCGCGGTGCAGCCAGCGGGTGTAGAGGCCGACGACCACGGCCGGCGCCGTCTGCAGGATGATCACACCCCCTATCAACTGCAGGTCGATGGAGAACTGCGGGTCGAGAAAGACGATGCAGGCCACCGCCCCGATCTTCACCACCAGCGAAGTGATCTTGGCGACGTTCGCCTCCTGTGCCGGGGTCGCGTCCCGGCGCAGGTACTCCTTGTAGATGTTGCGGGTGAACAGGTTCGCCGCGGCGATCGACATGATCGCGGCCGGGACCAGGGCGCCGATGCCGATGGCGGCGAAGGCGACCCCGGTGAACCAGGCCGGGAACTGCTGGTCGAACAGGAGCGGGACGACGGTGTTGCTGTCCACACTGCCGGGTCTGTTGCCGGGCAGCGGCTTCACACCGGCCGCGATGGCCATGAACCCGAGCAGTGCGATCAGACCCAGGAGCAGGCTGTACGCGGGGAGAGCGCTCATGTTCCGCTTGATCACGTTCCGGTTCCGGCTGGCCAGGACACCGGTGATGCTGTGCGGGTAGAGGAACAGGGCGAGCGCCGACCCGAGGGCCAGGGTGAAGTACTGCAGCTGGTTGTTGGCGTTCAGGATGATGCCGTCGTTGGGGGCCGGACTGGCCTGGAACTTCGCGTCCGCGGCATCGAAGATCGCATTCCAGCCACCGAGTCTGTACGGCAGCCAGAGCACCGCCACGATGATCACGATATAGATCAGCGTGTCCTTGACGAAGGCGATGAGTGCCGGGGCGCGCAGCCCGGACTGATAGGTGTAGGCGGCCAGGATCGCGAACGCCACGATGATCGGCACATGCCTGGCGAACGCGCTCTCCCCGGTGACACCCATCGTCTTCAGCACCGCTTCGATGCCGACGAGCTGCAGTGCGATGTACGGCATCGTCGCCGCGATCCCGGTGATGGCGATGACCAGGGCGAGGAGTGGCGAGTCGAACCGGGTGCGGATGAAGTCGGCGGGGGTGACGAATCCGTGCCGGTGCGACACCGACCAGAGCCGGATCAGGATCAGGAAGAAGATCGGATAGATCACCACGGTGTACGGCACGGCGAAGAACCCGGCCGCGCCCGCCCCGAAGATCAGTGCCGGGACGGCCACGAAGGTGTACGCCGTGTAGAGGTCACCGCCGACCAGGAACCAGGTGATCCACCCGCCGAAACTGCGGCCGCCCAGCCCCCATTCGTCCAGGTGGGCCATGTCCTTCGGTGCCCGCCACTTGGACGCGACGAACCCCATGACGCTGACCAGCAGGAACAGGAACGTGAAGACGGAGATCTCGACGATGTGTTCGCTCATGACCGGCCCCGCCTGGTCATCTGGTAGACGATCGTCGTCGTGGTGACCCCGAGCAGGATGAAGGCGAACTGGAGCCAGTAGAACAGCGGGAATCCGCCGATCCGCGGCTCGTCGAAGTTGTACAGGAAGGTCAGCAGGGGCACCACGATCGGCACCACGAGCAGCCAGTTCCAGGGACTGCTATCGCTGCGGGTTTGTTGCGGCTCAGTCATGAGAACTCCAACATTTCGTGTGCGTTACGTCACGCTAACGAGACATTGGGGGGTCGAGCGATCCCAAGTGCGCCGAACGGGTACGGGGGTGCGCCCAGCGGCTACACCCCCGTACCCAATCGATGATTTTGACTATCTAAGGTGTGCCGTCTCGTTCACCGAGCGGACCGCGATGTTGCCGTCCGGCCACACATCCATCGTCGACACCCCCGCCGCGTCCAGGAACAGCCGGTGCAGGAAGGCGTCCCCGGCGGCCAGCGCGTCCCGCAGGATCAGCTTGATCGGCGACACATGCGAGACAAGGACGACGACCTTCCCCGGGTACGCCTGGAGCACAGTCGCCAGGGCACCCCGCACCCGTTTCGCAACCGTCTGGAACGACTCCCCCTCCGGCGGGGCGACACTCGTCGACGCCAGCCAGGCGGACATCTCGTCCGGCCAGCTCTCCTGAACCTCGGCGAAGGTCTTGCCCTCCCAGATCCCGAAGTCGCACTCGATCAGGTCATCCATGATCGTCACGGGCAGGCCACCCGCCGCGTCGGCGATGTGCTGGGCGGTCCGCCGGCAGCGCAGCAGCGGCGAGCTGAGCACCGCGTCGATCTGCGGGGAGATCCCGGCGACCCGGCCGGCCGCGGCCATCGCCTGCGCCTCGCCCTCGTCGGTGAGCGGCACGTCGCCCCGCCCCGAGTAGCGGCCCGCCGTGGTCATCGGCGTCTCACCGTGCCGGACCAGGATGATCCGGGTCGCCTCGGCCAGCGAGGCGGGCGGCGCCCACGACTTCGGGGCCTCATCCTTGCGGACCACCCCGGCGGCCTCGTCCATCGCCCGGTTGGCCAGCGCGTCGGCAGCCTTGTTGCGTTCCCGCGGGATCCACTCGTAGGTGACCGCGGCGAACTTCCCGACCAGGGCGGCCGCCTCGGCAGCCAGCGGGCGCAGACCGGCGTTCTTGATCTGCCAGCGGCCGGACATCTGCTCGATGACCAACTTCGAGTCCATCTTCACGGCGACCCGCTCGGCGTTCAGCTCGGCCGCCGCCTCCAGGCCCGCGATCAGCCCGGAATACTCCGCCACATTGTTGGTGGCGACACCGAGCGAGTCGAAACGCTCGGCCAGCACCGCACCGGACTCGGCGTCGAACACCACCGCCCCGTACCCGGCCGGCCCCGGGTTGCCCCGCGACCCGCCATCCGCCTCGACAACGACCCGCAGGCTCACAGGCCGGACTCCGCGGTGCGCACCATGATCCGGCGGCACTCCTCGCAGCGGACCACCTCGTCCTTGGGCGCCGCCTTCACCCGGTGCAGGTCGGCCCCGTACAGCTCGATCCGGCAGCCACCACAGCGGCCCGCGTAGAACAGCGCCGCACCCAGACCGGTGTCGGTGCGGATCTTCTCGTACAGGGTCACCAGGTCCTCGGGCAGATCAGCGGCGAGCGGCCCGCGGGACTGCGTCTTGAACTCCAGCTCCTTGGCGATCTCCGACCAGGCCTCGTCCCGGCGGCGCTCCGCGCCGGCACGCCGCTCGACGACGGCGGCCAGCCGGCCCTGCACCTCGGTCAGCGCCGCCTCCGCGGCCTCCCGCTGCTCCATCAACTCCAGCTCGGAGTCCTCCAGCTCGGACTGCCGGCGGTTCAGGGTGGCCAGCTCGTGCTGCAGGCCCTCCATCTCGCGCAGCGAGCCACCGGCGTCCAGGCGCTTCTGGTCCTTGTCCTTGCGCTGCCGGACCTGGTCGGTGTCCTTCTCCAGCCGGGCGATGTCCCGGTCCAGGTCGTCGACGACGACCTGGGCGCGGACCCGCTCGTCCTCGAGAGCGGAGATCTCCCGCGCGGCCGCGTCGATCTCGGCCAGCTCGGGCAGCGACTTACGCTTGTGGGCGAGCTGGGCCAGGGTGGTGTCGACGGACTGCAGGTCGAGCAGACGACGCTGCGCTTCCGGGGCGGCCTTCACGGGCGGATCTCCAAATCATCACGAATCACATGGACGGTCCAGGGGTCGGTGTCCAGGTCCGACACCAGCACTTCGACACCGAGGTCCGCACGCAGCCAGGCCGCCACGTCGTCGAGCCAGGGCCGCTCGCTCGCCCAGTGGGCGACGTCGAGCAGCGCCGGGCCACCGGCAGCGAGATGCTCGCTGACCGGGTGATGACGAAGATCGGCACAGAGGTATGCGTCGGCACCCGCCCGGGCGGCGTCGGCCAGGAACGAATCGCCCGCGCCACCGCAGACGGCGACAGTGCCGATCAGCCGCTCCGGATCACCCGCCGCGCGAACGCCGGCCGCTGTCGCGGGCAGTCGCCGCGCCGCGAACCGGGTCAGCTCGGCCAGGGTCAGCGGCGCCGGCAGGGTGCCGATCCGGCCCAGGCCACGGCCGTCACCGGCGGCCGCACCGACGGCGGGCACCAACGGCCGCAACCCGGACAGGCCGAGCCGGGCGGCGAGCGCGTCGGAGACACCGGGGTTGGCGACGTCGGCGTTGGTGTGCGCGGTGTAGAGCGCCACCCCGGCCCGGATCAGCCGGTGCACGAGGGCGCCCTTGAACGTGTCGGGGGCGATCGACGCCACCGGCTTCAGGAACAGCGGATGGTGGGCGACGATCAGGTCGGCACCGGCGTCGAGCGCCTGCTCCACGGTCTCCGGGACGCAGTCGACGACGCACAGGACCCGGGACACCGGACTGTCGAACTCACCGAGCACCAGTCCCACCTTGTCCCAGGACTCAGCCCAGTCACGCGGATAGCGCGAGTCCAGGGCATCCACCAGGGTGCGGACGGTGCAGTCGGTCACGAGTAGGAACTTTATACCGCTAGGAAACCGCCCCCGGCTCGACTCGGCTCGCCGCCGCCATCGGGCTGCTGACCGCCTGCAACGCCCGCCGCCAGGGGAACTGGGGACGGTACCGATCGGTCTGCCCGGGACCGCCGAGGCGGCACACGTCCTCCCCGTAGAGGACGTGCACCCCCCAGTCCCGCAGTTTCGCCAGGCTCTCGTGCAGGGACGGATGAAGAGCCATGACCCGATTGGTGTACGGGACGACAGCCGTCGGGAGGCCGTAGCCGTACCCCTCGACGAGCAGGCCGAGCACCAGTGTGTCGGTGATCCCGGCAGCCCACTTGTTGACCGTGTTCACCGTGGCCGGCGCGACGATCATCGCGGTCGCCGGCGGCAGGGAGTCCGGGTCACCGGGACTCTTGTAGTGCGAACGGACCGGATGACCGGTCTGGGCCTGAAGTGCCGCGACATCGACGAACTTGCGCCCGTCCGGGGTGGTGATCACGCAGACGTCCCAGCCTTCGCTCTGGGCCAGCCCGACGAGGATCCCGACGTCGCGGGCCATCGGCGAGCCGCACACCAGCACGTACAGCACACCGGGTGAGGGGTTACCGGTCATCACGTGCAGACCCACCTCATACGCCGACTCCCATCTGTTCAGCCAGCTCCGCGATCGGAGCGGGCGGCGTACCCCGGGTCCGCCGGAGCACGTCGGAAAGGACTTCGTGGGCGAGTGGCCGGCACCGGATCTCGGACGGGGCGAGCCGGTCGCCCTCCAGCAACATCTCGCCAGCTCTCTCCACATCGCCGATCTGTGTGTAACCACGGGCGATGTCGAGGTAGTGATGCGCCCGGCGTTCCGGGAGCATCGCCTGGAACCCGGCCTTGTCCATGCGCTCGTGCGCTTCGACGGCCAGGCGCCCGTCACCGAGTTCGACAGCCGTCGCGCAACGGTGCAGCTGCACGTTCGTCGGCCCGAAACTGGTCCAGTAGTGGTTGAAGTCGCCACCCAGTTCCAGCGACGCCTGGTCGGCACCGCAGATCAGGTCGCGGACGGTCGCGGCGTCACCGATCCGGGCCGCCGCCATGGCCCCGTTGAGCAGCAGCATCCCGTACACCGAGAGCTGGTCCGCCTTGGGCCGTTCCGGGCCGACCGGCGCCAGCCGGTTGGCGATGTTGACGTTGACCTCGAGCGACGGCCGCACCCGGCCCAGCGCGAGCAGGGCACTGCCGACCCGGTAACTGGCCAGCCCGGCCAGCAACTGGTCACCGGCCCGCTGCGACACCGCGATGGAACGGTCCGCCGCCAGCCAGGACAGCTCGTGCTCGCCGACCTTGCGCAGCGCCGACGAGGCGATCTGGTAGACCTGCCCGAGCAGGTGAGCCGCGTGTGGCGCCTCATCGCTGTTCGCGTGGGCGCTGTCCGCCGCCTGGGCGTCCCGCAGCAGTTTGGGCAGGGCCCGAGCGAGTACGCCGTACTTCGCATGCTGGTACGTCAGCCACGCGTGACTGACCGCTTTGCGCATCTCCGGTAGCGGTGGGGAATGTGGCACCGCTTGGAAGAACGCGCTCATCTGGTCATACCGCTCCAGAGCCGCCCGAATCTCCTCGACCTCCACCTGGTCGATGCAGTTCTGCGCCTCCGGCTTGCGTTCCACTTCCTTGCCCAGCAACAACGTGACATCGACCTGGAGTACGTCGGCGATGTCGTAGACAACGGAGAACTTGTCGAGCCGGCGAACCCCGCGTTCCACCTTGTCGACCCAGCTCTTGGATTTGCCCAGCCGGTCAGCGAACACCTGCTGGGACATCTTGCGTCGGCCCCGCCAATAGGCGACGCGGCGGCCGATCGGCAGCTCGTCCACGGTGCCTCCCCCACTCAACCGGCGGCCCTTCCGCCGATGAGCCATCCGGTGTCGATCGCAGTGTCAACCGATCACGTGCGCACATATCGCACACCGTGTGTGATCTCCTGCTCACCGATGCTCGTAGTTTTCCTTGCAAGTTGCAAAGGGTGGATCTGCCGGTCCCAACGACGAGCGTCGGGACGGGATACGGCCCTCCAGCCCGATCCCGGGGGTATCGAGCTATGCAGTGGACCAGCCGTCAGCCGTTCGTCCCATCGTCAATCCTCGACCGGACAATCCTGCGCCGGGCAGCTCAGCGCTATGCCGCGCACAGCTGGCCGGTCACCCCTGGCTCCTTCATGACCGGACACCGGTTCGACTGCGGTCGCCCCGGCTGTCCGATAGCAAGCTGCCATCCGGCCCTTGAGAATTGGGCCGCTTCGGCAAGCGACGATCCCGCACGGATCGCCACGTGGTGGCGGCGCCGGCCGCACACCGTCCTCTTCACCACCGGAACCGTCTTCGACGTCCTCGAGGTACCGGCCGCCCTGGGCCGGCACGGCCCCACGGACGGACCGATCGCGGTGACCGCCGCCGGGCGCTGGATGTTCCTGATCCGCCCCGGCAGCCCGCTGCGCCCCGAACTGGCCAACCGCCTCGACGTGATCCTGCACGCCGAAGGCTCCTGGGTCCCCGCACCACCGAGCCGTCTGCCCGAAGGCCCGGTACGCTGGGAGATCCCGCCGGCCCGCTGCGGATGGCGGCTTCCCGACGCCGCGCCGGTGCAGGAGAGACTGGCCGAGGCCGTCCGCCCACCGGCGGCGGCCCGGGTCCCGAGGCAACAGTCGACCACCCGCCGGGCGGCCTGAACGCGAGAACAGCTGGCATGGGACTAGATAATCGCATCGAGGGGGATGATCGCATCACCCTTGAGGAGGAAACCCGGATGAGTGAATCCTCGGTCCTGTCCCCTTTTGTTCAGCCGGCTCCTACTCTCGTTGAGCCGGCCTCCGCTCCTGTCGCTCTTGTGCAGCCGGCTCCCGCTCAGGCGGCCAGGTCGCGATAGGCGGCGATCACGGCCTCGGTGCGGTCGGCCAGTTCCGGCCCGCTCCCGGCGACCGTCCCGGCACCGGTGACCCGGGCCAGGGTCCGCTCCGCGTGCCGGGCGGTGGCAGCGACCTGCCGTTCCCGGATGAAGCCCTCCCCCGCCCGGGCGGCGACGTCGATACTGCCCAGGATCCGGTTCGCCGTCTCCCCGGCCACCCGCCATGCCTCGTCGGCACGCCCCCGCTGCACGTCGGCGGCCAGCCGGGCCGGACTGTCCGCCGGAATGCCGGCGTCCCGCACCCCCGCCAGATCAGCACGCAGCCGCCGCAACTCCTGCCGCTGCTCCAGCACCTCGGCCAGCTCCGCCAGAGCCCGCGTCAACGCCCGGTCGGCGGTCACCGGATCGATCATGCCGCCGAGAGCCGGCCAGGTGGCCCGAACCCGCCGCGCCGACTCCAGCGCGTCGTAGAACGCGGCCCGCTCCGGAACCGTCCACAGCACCCGGGCCACCCCGTACCCGGCCGCGGCCTTGCCCTTGTCTCCGTTCTCGGCCCTGCCGCCATCCCGGGGAACCGCGAAAGCCGCCACCTGAGCGGCCCGAGCCTGCCGCCGCCAGACCACGGTGACCACTCCGGCACACCCGGCGGCGGCCAGCCACCAGCCGACCCCGGCGGCACTCAGCACGGCAGCGGCGAAGATCAGTCCCAGAGCCAGCCGGGAGACCGAGGTGATCCGCTCGTCGCGGCCCCGCCCACTGGGCGGCCGGCAGACGAACTCCACAAGGGACCCGGTCCGCTCCCGCCGGACGACCCCACTGCGAACCCGGAGCGGGTACGACGAGACGACCACCTTCTCGGCATCGGCCCCGATGAAAAGCTCCGCGCCCACGCCGCCTCCAGTAGCACTCACCCCGGATCCTCCGGGCGGGCCCTGACCGCCGAGGGGAAACCGGCCGGGACCCGCCCACCGACCGGGTCTCCCCCGCCGGACGCCACTGTTTTCGGCCCCGCAGCCACCCACTTGAGCCCCACCCGGTTGCACGCCGGTAGCCGTATCCTGACCGGATGCCCGAAGTCGAACTGGCCCTGACGAAATACGACGGAAGCCCACACCGGGCGGTGCACAACCGGCTGCTGGGCACCGACGAGTTCGGCACCTGGCTGGGCACCCGCCGGGGCACCGAGGTCCGCTTCTCGTACGGCCGCCGCCGAACATCGCTGACCACCACCGACGCCGTCCGCCTGATCCCCCACGACGCCTGGTGGATGGCCATGTTCCTGCAGGCCCCCGACCCCACCGAGGTCTACTGCGACATCATCACGCCCGCAGTCCGAACCCCCACCCGGATAACCGTGATCGACCTGGACCTGGACGTGGTCCGCCACCGCCCCGACGGCCGAGTCGACATCGAGGACGAACCCGAATTCGCCGAGAACAGCCTCCGCTACGCCTACCCCGCCGACGTGATCACCAGCGCCACCACCGCCGCGGCCAGGCTTCAGGACGCACTGAGCAAACGCGACGAGCCCTTCGGCTCCCGCTCACACCGATGGATGGCGACGCTGGCCGGCCTGTGACACACGGGAAGGGCCGGCCGAGAGCCGGACCGATCACATACCCACCCGAAGCCCGAGGTGGTCACGATGGCAGGAGAAGCCGCTGCGAACCTGGCGGTGTCCCACCAGAACCGCAACCGGACCGCTGATCGTCACACCGTGATGCGGGGCTTCCGGGGGCTCGGCCCCCGGAGCAGACAAGACGTGAGGCCCCGGTCCGCGCTTTCCGCGGACAGAGGCCTCCGACTCACGTGGGCGCGGTAGGTTTCGAACCTACGACCCCCCGCTTGTAAGGCGGGTGCTCTCCCACTGAGCTACGCGCCCGATCTCCGTCAAAGACCGGAGTCGTCATCCTACCCTGTCGCTGATCGTCAGCTGACTGTGGCGAGGGCGGTGCGCCATGCGGTCTGGTCGCGGGTCTCGCCGGGGGTGGTCATCTCGGCGTAGCGGACGATGCCCGTGGCGTCGATGAGGAAGGTGCCGCGGTTGGCGATGCCCCGGTCGTGGTCGAAGACGCCGTAGGCGGTGGCCACTTCCCCGTGTGGCCAGAAGTCTGCCAGGAGCGGGAAGTCGAAGCCCTCCCGCTCGGCCCAGATCTTGTGGCTGTAGACCGAGTCGACGCTGACGGTGAGGACCTGGAGGCGGCTGGTGGCGTAGGTGTCCAGGTTCTCCTGGATCTCGGCGAGTTCGCCTTGGCAGCGGCCGGTGAACGCCAGGGGGTAGAACACCAGCAGGACCGCCTTGCGACTGTGGAAGTCGCTGAGGCGGACCTCCTGGTTGTTCTGGTCCTTGAGGATGAAGTCGGGGGCGCTGGCTCCCACGGCGATCGGCATCAGGCCACCCTAGCCCGGCCCCGGAGTAGGGGGCTCGGGCAGCGCCCGCGACCCCGGACGTGGGGACGCGGGCAACACCCGGGCGCCAGGAAGATCAGGCGCCGGGCATGTGGTTTCGGGTCGGCGCCCGTGCAGGCGCCGACCTGATGTTGAGGTGCCAGTGAGCTACTTCTTCTTGGCGCCCCGGGGGGTGACCAGGCGTGCCCCGGTCCAGTCCTTGCCGGCGTTCACCGTCGAGGTCTGCTGCAGGCCCGCCGTGGGGGCCGATTCACTGATCTCGCTCGGCTCGACGTGTCCGTCACGGCCGGCTTTCGGGGTCAGCAGCCACACCACGCCGTTGTCGGCGAGGGGGCCGAGAGCATCGGTGAGAATCTCGAAGAGGTCACCATCGCCGTCGCGGTACCACAGCAGTACCGCATCGACGACCTCGTCGGTGTCCTCGTCGACCAATTCACCGACGCGTTCGGTCAGGGCGTCACGGAGATCCTCGTCGACGTCATCGTCGTAACCCATCTCCATGACCACCATGCTCGGCTCCAGGCCGAACCGGTCCGCCAGGCTGCGTACGCCGTCGGCCTGACCCGCGGTCGCGCTCACTGTCCAAATCCTCCTAGCCGTCAACAAATAGTTCCCAGAACCTTTGGGGTAGTCCACACATTCCGGGGCCGGTGCGCAAGTGGCACACCGAGTGTGTGGCAATTTACCGCGTCAGCAGGGTGTGGGCACCCTGTGTGATGGCATCCTCTCCCACCAGGACGTGCTGGGCGGCGGGACCCGGCGGAACGGGCGCGTCGGCGGCCGCCACCCGGCGGACGGATCCGATGAACGCTCCGTCGACCAGGGCGGCCACCACCCCCTCGCCGACCCCGCCGGAACGCCGGGTCTCGTCCACGATGAGGACACGCCCGGTGACCGCCGCCTCACGGATCAGATCGGCCGTGGGCAGCGGATTCAGCCATCGCAGGTCGACCACGCGGGAACCGTACCCGTCTGCGGCAAGCTGTGCTGCGACACGGAGCGACATGCGAACTCCGTTGCCGTACGTCACGATCGTCAGGTCCTGGGCGGTACCGACTCCGTAGGTGCGGGCCCGGCCGATCGGAATGTGGCCCTCGGCCCATTCCCCGGGGGCCGGGTACGGCGCCAGCCACTCGTTGTCGCCTTGCTGATAGAGGTCCCTCGTCTGGTAGAGGGCGGCCGGTTCGAGGAAGACGCTGACGGTGCCGTCGACGGCCGCGGCGGCGAGGCAGGACCGCAGCATCGGGGCGGCGTCGGCGGCCCGGGCCGGTACCGCGACGACGAGGCCGGGCACGTCCCGCAGCGCGGCGACGGTGTTGTCGTTGGCGAGGTGGCCGCCGACGCCGAAGGGCTGGGCGAGGCCGGGGACCCGCAGCACCATCGGGTTGCGGTAGGCGCCGCCGGACAGGTGCCCCATGCCTGCCGCTTCGGTACGCAGCTGCTCCAGACCACCCCAGAGGGCCGCCAGGCCGTCCAACTCGGGAACCGGTAGCCGACCGGCCACTCCGGCGCCGAGGGCCAGTCCGAGGATCGTGGTGGTGTCCGGCGGGCTGTCGAAGACCCGGCCGGGGTCGTGGCCGCTGAGACCGGCGGTGACGCCGAACCGGCCGCCGCGGGTGGTGGCCGGGCCGAAGACCAGCAGTCCGGGGTCGGCGGCCAGGGCGTCGGTGAGGGTGGCGCCGATGGTCTGGGCCAGTGTCATCGGGGCGGCGTCCTCGGGCAGCCGGCCGCCGAAGAACCGCTCCCGGACGGCCGGTTCGGCGGCTTCCCCCACGGCATGGGCGACACGCACCGGGCGACGGGGCGCCAGGGTGGCGACGATCTCACCGAGGGCGGCGAGTTTGGGTTCGCCGAGCACCTCCTCGGCGGCCTTGCGGACCTGCCAGCCGACCTCGTCGTACCGGGTGAGCACCTCGTCGGCGGTGTACAGCCCGGCTTCGACGAGGAGCCGGGCGGTGACCGCGAGGGGGTCCCGGTCGAGGCTGTCCGGTTCCGGGTCGCCGGTCTGGCCGAGCAGGGTCAGGGTGGACAGGTGCAGGACGGCGGGCCGGCGTTCGGCGCGCACGAACTCGGCGGCCTCCCGTGCCGCGTCGTACACCGCGGCCAGGTCGGAGCCGTCGGCGAACGAGTAGCGCAGCCCGGGGCGGCCGCGGAGCACCTGTGCGGTCCAGCCGTCCGGGCCGGGCCCGCCGGGGGTGTCGTCCTCGCAGACCAGCAGCAGGGGTACCGGCTGCCCGGCGAGGTCGAGCCGGCCGGCCGGGTCGAGCCCGGCGAAGGACGCGACCACTATCGCGTCGTCCGGCCAGGGCGTGTCGCCGGGGCGGGTGAGGGCGTGTGCCAGGCCGGCCGCGCGGGGCAGGTGACCGCCACCGGCGGCGAGGGCCGGGATCAGGTGCAGGGCCGGATTGCCGAGGATCCGGTCGCGGCCGCCGGTGATCGGGTCGCGGACCGACGCGACCACACCGCGCAGGATGTCGCGGGCGGCCTCTTCGAGACGGCGGGCCCGGTCGGTGCCGGTGGTGGCTTGAGCGTTCGCCGCTCGTACGCAATAGAAGGCCGCGGAGCGGTGATGGAGCAGCGCCGGGTCGTCACCGCGCAACACGGCCGCGACCGCCGCATTGCCCTCGTGCCCGGACGAGCCGGTGGTGTGGAATCCCTCGTTGAAGCTGCGCAGCCAGCGCGCGGCGAGGTCGAGGTGTCGGCTGGTGAGCTGGGCGTCTAAGAGGTCCTTCGCCTGGGCGCCGGTCAGTGTGGCACCGTCCCGGACCGGATCTGCGGGGGCACGCCCGGAGTCCGGTGGTCGCAGGGCCGAGACCGCATCGCGGAACCGCTCGTCGAGGCTTTGCGGGGTGGTCACGGATTCAGCATTCCCGACATGAGCCGGGAGTACCACCATGAGAAGGTTCGATCTGACACACCCGGCCGGTGTGGTCGTGGTCTACTCAGCGGCATGATCTTCCGGTACGCCGTGTTCCCGCTGCTCGATGCGGGCGCATAGGCTCGGCGGATGCGTACCGAGTTGATCACTGTACGAACCGGCGGTTCTCCGGCGGTCGTGGACATCACCCGCGAGGCGGCCGCCTTCGCCCGGTCCGAACAGGACGGTCTGCTGCACGTCTTCGTCCCGCACGCGACGGCCGGTCTGGCGATCATCGAGACCGGGGCCGGATCCGACGAGGACCTGCTGACCGCGATCGACGACCTGCTGCCCACCGAGGACAAGTGGCAGCACCGGCACGGTTCCCGCGGTCACGGCCGGGACCACGTGCTGCCGGCGTGGATCCCGCCGTACGCCACCCTCCCGGTGATCAACGGCGAGATCGCACTCGGCACCTGGCAGTCGATCTGCCTGGTCGACCCGAACGGCGACAACCCGATCCGCCAGGTCAGGTTCTCGTTCCTGAAGGGGTGAGCACGATCCGGGCCACCCCGGGCGGCGTCCGGCCACGACCGGGCGCACCGTCGAGCACCACATTCTCCGGGTAGAGCCGCCCGAGCAGTGCGAGCAGCACCAGGTCGTCGTCCCCGATATTTGATCGACTGTTACGGAATTCGGGTACGAGAACTCAGTCCAGGATCGACAGCGCGATCTCCAGGTGACCGGCGAGCACCCGCTCGTCCGGGACCACCTTGCCGGTGATCAGCAGGCCGTTGAGGAAGGTGACCAGGAAGCCGGCCAGCTCCGCCGGGTCGTGCCGGGTGCCGATCTCGCCACGCCCGGCCGCGGCGGTGAGCAGATCGGTGAGCGCGCCGGCGGAGGCGGTCATCGCGTCCCGGACGAAACGGCCGGTGGCCGCATCGCCGGGCAGTCGTTCGGCGGCCGCGTTGACGAGGAGACAGCCCCGGCCCCCACCGCCGGCCGCGATCCGGACCCGCTCCAGCAGCATCGCCCGCAGCACGGTCCGGACGTCACCGCCGGCGGTCAGCTCGGCCGGCGCGGTGGCGGCCATGCCGTCCCGGTAGCGCTCCAGGGCAGCCCGGTAGAGCCCGTCCTTGCTGCCGAAAGCCGCGTAGAGCGAGCCTTGGCCGACACCGAGCCGCTCGGTCAGGTGCCGCACCGAGGTGGCCTCGTAGCCGCGCTCCCAGAAGAGCTCCATCGCCTGCTCGACGGCCTGGCCGGTATCGAACTCACGGGACCTCGCCATATGCGTACCGTACCCGGTTCTGGATCGCTCGTTCAAGATAGTCGTGGACGTATCTTTCTCAGGTGTTTACCAGTGCGTCCACAAAGTTACTGCTCAGTACATGTGTCGCGCATCGCTGAGACCGTGGGTAGGCGTGACGAGGCGCACGGCAAGGGGGCAGGATGGAGGCCTATTCCGAGCGATTCGCCACCTAGATCGCCCGGAGGTCCGACACTCACACCCTGAGGATTGCCTGTGGCCACGGAGCGCAAGCGCCCGGTGATCAGCGATGGCCTGCCGAGCCAGCTTCCTGACATCGACCCCGAGGAAACAAACGAGTGGGTCGAGTCGCTCAACGGAGTCATCGACGAACGCGGCGCCAAAAGAGCCCGTTATGTGATGTTGCGCCTGCTCGAGCGGGCCCGGGAGCGACAGGTCGGCGTTCCTCCACTGACATCCACGGACTACATCAACACCATCCCGCCGGAGCGCGAGCCCTGGTTCCCCGGTGACGAGTTCGTCGAGCGGCGGATCCGCGCCTACATCCGGTGGAACGCCGCGATGCTGGTGCACCGCGCGCAGCGCCCGGAGATCGGCGTCGGCGGTCACATCTCGACCTACGCGTCCAGTGCCAGCCTCTACGAGGTGGGCATGAACCACTTCTTCCGGGGCAAGGACCACCCGGGCGGCGGCGACCACATCTTCTACCAGGGGCACGCCTCCCCGGGCATGTACGCGCGCGCCTACCTGGAAGGCCGGCTGACCACCCACCAGCTCGACGGCTTCCGCCAGGAGCTGTCGCACCCGGGTGGCGGTCTCCCGTCGTACCCGCACCCCCGCCTGATGCCGAACTTCTGGGAGTTCCCGACGGTCAGCATGGGCCTCGGCCCGCTGAACGCGATCTACCAGGCGCGCTACAACAGGTACCTGCACAACCGCGGCATCAAGGACACCAGCCAGCAGAACGTCTGGGCGTTCCTCGGCGACGGCGAGATGGACGAGGTCGAGTCGCTCGGTGCGATCGGCCTGGCCGCCCGCGAGGAGCTGGACAACCTCACCTTCGTGATCAACTGCAACCTGCAGCGTCTCGACGGCCCGGTCCGCGGCAACGGCAAGGTGATGCAGGAGCTGGAGTCGTTCTTCCGCGGCGCCGGCTGGAACGTCATCAAGGTCGTCTGGGGCCGGGAGTGGGACAACCTGCTCGCCGCCGACACCGACGGTGCGCTGGTCAACCTGATGAACGTCACCCCCGACGGTGACTACCAGACCTACAAGGGCGAGTCCGGCGAGTACGTACGCGAGCACTTCTTCGGCCGTGACCCGCGCACCCGCAAGCTCGTCGAGGGCATGAGCGACGACGACATCTGGAACCTCAAGCGCGGCGGCCACGACTACCGCAAGCTCTACGCTGCCTACAAGGCGGCCACCGAGCACACCGGTCAGCCGACGGTGATCCTGGCGAAGACCGTCAAGGGCTGGACGCTCGGTTCGCACTTCGAGGCGCGTAACGCCACGCACCAGATGAAGAAGCTGACGCTGCCCGACCTCAAGGGCTTCCGGGACCGGCTCTACCTCGACATCAGCGACAAGCAGCTCGAGGAGAACCCGTACCTGCCGCCGTACTTCCACCCCGGTGAGAAGTCCGACGAGTACCAGTACATGATGGAGCGCCGCCGCGAGCTGGGCGGATCGATCCCGAGCCGGCGTACCAAGGCGAAGTCCCTGGCCATCCCGGAGCAGAAGGCCTTCGACGGCCTCAAGGCCGGCAGCGGCAAGCAGAAGATCGCCACCACGATGGCGTTCGTCCGGCTGCTCAAGGACCTCATGCGGGACAAGGAGTTCGGCTCCCGCTGGGTGCCGATCATCCCGGACGAGGCCCGGACCTTCGGCATGGACTCGCTCTTCCCGACCAAGAAGATCTACTCGCCGCACGGCCAGACCTACACCTCCGTGGACCGGGAGCTCTTCCTGTCCTACAAGGAGGCGACGAACGGCCAGATCCTGCACGAGGGCATCAACGAGGCGGGTTCGACGGCGAGCTTCATCGCCGCCGGTACGTCGTACGCGACACACGACGAGCCGATGATCCCGCTCTACATCTTCTACTCGATGTTCGGGTTCCAGCGGACCGCCGACGAGCTGTGGGCGGCCGCCGACCAGATGACCCGCGGCTTCCTGCTCGGCGCCACCGCCGGCCGGACCACGCTCAACGGTGAGGGCCTGCAGCACGAGGACGGGCACTCGCTGCTGATCGCGGCGACGAACCCGGCAGTGGTCTCCTACGACCCGGCGTTCGGGTTCGAGATCGCGCACATCATGCGTGACGGCCTGCACCGGATGTACGGCGAGAAGCAGGAGAACATCTTCTACTACCTCACCATCTACAACGAGCCGGCGATCCAGCCCGCCGAGCCGGCCGACCTCGACACCGAGGGCCTACTCAAGGGAATCTACCGGTTCAGCGAGAGCACGCAGCAGGACGGCCCGAAGGCGCAGATCCTCGCCTCCGGCACCGGCATGCGGTGGGCCCTCAAGGCTCAGGAGCTCCTGGCGCAGGACTGGGGGGTGAGCGCCGACGTATGGTCGGTCACCTCCTGGACCGAGCTGCGCCGGGACGCGATCGAGGCCGAGGAGCACAACCTGCTCCACCCGAGCGACGCGCCCCGCAAGCCGTACATCCAGCAGAGGCTGGAGGCGACCGAGGGTCCGTCGGTGGCGGTCAGCGACTGGATGCGGGCGGTGCCCGACCTGATCAGCCGCTGGGTTCCGAACGGGTACACCTCGCTCGGCACCGACGGCTTCGGCATGAGCGACACCCGGCACGCGCTGCGCCGCCACTTCCACGTGGACGGTGAGTCGGTGGCCGTGGCGACGCTGCGCCAGCTGGCCCTGAAGGGTCTGGTCCCGGCGCACGTCCCGGCCGAGGCTGCCAAGAAGTACGCGATCGACGACGTCAACGCCGCGCCGGTGGGCGAGACCGGCGGCGACTCGTAGCCGACCGCACGGAGGAAGGGGGCCCCGAGGGGCCCCCTTTTTCACGCCGGGACGTAGGTGACGACCTCCACGCCGGTCGCGGACCGCCAGCTCCCGGTGTGGGTCAGGGCGATCCGGGTACCCGGTTCCCACAGCCGGCGGCCTTCGCCGACCACCACCGGGTAGAACATCAGGCGGTACTCGTCGATCAGGTTGTGCCTGGTCAGGTAGTTGACCAGGGTACCGCTGCCGTTGATCAGGAAGGTGCCGGAGCCGGCCTTCAGCGCGGTGACCGCCTCGGCCACCTCGCCGGGCAGGAACGTCGCGTTCCACTCCGGCTCGGTGAGCGTGGTGGTGGCCACGTGTTTGGGCATCGCGTTCATCTTGACCCCGAAGTGCCCGGTCTCGGCCTCCATCTGCGGCCAGGCCGCCTTGAAGCCCTCGTAGGTCTTGCGCCCGAGCAGCAGCGCGTCAGCCTCCTGGAGGTTGCTGTCCTGCCACGCGCCGAGTTCCTCGTTGAAGTACGGCCCACTCCAGACCGGCTCCTCGAACACGCCGTCGAGAGTCACGTACTCCACCGCAACGATCCTGCCCATCGTCTCTCCCCTGTCTGCAACCGTTTCCTCCGCAACGAGCCTCCACCGGACGGGGACACTTCTCAAATCCGGGCATTCCCCGCCGATGAGGGGTTCATGGGATTTCGGATCAGTCACAAGCTGCTTCTTCTCGGGCTCGGCAGCGTTCTGATCACCGCTGCCGTGCTGGTGGCGGTGGGCTCCTGGCAGAGCAGCCGATTCGCTGACAACACCGAACGT
>DATMVU010000564.1:0-2265 GCA_035562875.1 Actinoplanes sp.
CCGGTGCTGAGGGCACCCGTGCCGAGGTGGGCCGGACCCCTTCGGTTGTCCGTCACATGGCGCGGGAGCTGAGGAAAGCGTCATGATCGCTCATGTCGCCGGTGGTCCTCGCCGGGTGTTCCCGGGGTGCATCTTGAATCGTCAACACCCCTGATGTCAATGAGATCCTATCGGTTTACTAGGATATGGGAAGGCCGTTGACGAGGGCCTACGTGAGAGAGCAACGTCGGTGGTGCGAGAAGGCTGGAACGTGACGCGGGCATCACGCTCCCCGGCCGTCTCGTTGAGGGGCAATGCGGCCGCTCACCGGTAAGCCGTTCAGCGACACCAGGAGGCCCGTCGTGACCTTGCAGACCGTCCCCACCGACACCGTGGACGCCGACCTCTTCCGGCAGCTGCTCCGCTCCCACGCCGCCGCCGTCGTCGTGATCACCGCCCCCGGCGAGCCGGCCACCGGTTTCACCGCCACCTCGTTCACGTCGGTCTCCCTGGACCCGCCGCTGGTCTCGTTCTGCCTGGCCGAGACCGCGTCGGCATGGCCCGCCGTGGAAGCCGCCGACACCGTCGCGGTGCACGTGCTGGGCCAGGAGCAGGAACACGTGGCCCGGACCTTCTCCACCCGCGGCATCGACCGGCTCGCCGAACACGGCGCCTGGCAGCCCGGCCCCGACGGCGTGCCCCTGCTCGACGGCGTGCTGGCCCGCCTGGTCTGCCGGGTAGTCGACCGCGTCCGAGCCGGCGACCACACCATTGTGCTGGCCACCCCGATCCTCGGCGAACACGGCCTCGGCCCCGACTCGGCCCCCCTGGTCTACCACTCGGGCCGCTACGTAGCCCTCACCAGCACCGACTGACCCCGCGCCGCCTGCTATGGCACCGACTCGGACCGGCTGATAGCGCACGGCAGGCGCCATCCGAAATCCTGGCCGGTGCCGGTGCCGGTGCCGGTCCGCGCCGAGTCTCTGCCGGATGGAGTCGCTGCCTGGTCGAGTTTCGGCCCGGCGAGCACGGCGAGCTTCTAGCGGTCGGGGGTGCCGGCGTCTGGTTGTCAGGCGCTGGCGGCGGTCTGCCACAGGTGGACGGCGAGGGCCAGGGCCGCGACGGCGATGATCACGCGCAGCGGCCGTTCCGGGATCCGGCGTACCAGGGCGGGCCCGATCCAACTACCGATGAGGCACCCGATGCCGAGGATCGCAGCCGCCGCCCAGTTCACCGGCGCGAGCAGCGCGTACAGAACAGCCGCCGACAGGTTGGCGGCAGCCAGCACCACACTCTTGACCGCGTTCGTCACCGGCAGCGGCTCCACTACCGACATCGACATCACCGCCAGCATGAGAACCCCGGCGGCCGCCCCGAAGTAGCCGCCGTAGATACCGATCAGGAAGATCGCCAACCCCAGCGGAGGTTGAGCGAACCGTCCCCTGGGCCGCGTGTACCACCCCCGCAACCGGTCACGCAGCAGCAGAACCACAGCGGCCAAGGCGATCAGCAGCGGTACGACACGTTCGAACACCGCCGACGTGGTGTTCATCAGCAGCACCGCCCCCGCAGTCCCGCCGAGCAGCGCGAACACCCCGAGCCGCAGGATCCGGCGCCCCTGCCCGCGCAGTTCGGGCCGGGACCCGGCAGCCGACCCGACACCACTGGCCAGCAACGCCACCGAGTTGGTCACGTTGGCGGCGATCGGCGGAAGCCCCACCGCGAGCAGCGCCGGATAGCTGGCGAGGGACGCGAGTCCCGCCATCGACCCGGTGAGCCCGGCTCCCACGCCCCCGGCCAGGAGCAACACCGCATGATCGAATTGCACAAGGAACCCTATCGGCGGAGAACGTCCCGAACCGGCGCCGACGCTGTCGGCCTCATCACTCCTACCCGCCCGTGTCGTATCGGCTGCCACGGCCGGATCCACCCGCCCGAACTCACCGGCCCGGAAGGCGAGGTCATCCGGCCGTTCGCCGAGGGCGAGGCCGTCGGTGACGCCTACATGCGCCTGCTCGTCGCCGTCCTCGCCGTCGTCGTCCTCGCTGTCGCCGATGTCGGCCCGGATCCCGGGCTGACGCGACGCACCTGTGCCATACCTGGCTGACCGGCCCTCATCGCGAATCAACTCTCCGTTCGTAGCCTCCCGTCGACGCGTCGGGGAATGGCGTTGAAATCGTCGTGGAGTTCCGGTGGGAGCAGATCGGCGGGGGCGTTCTGCCAGGTCACCGGGCGCAGGAACCGGCGGATCGCAGTGGCGCCCACCGAGGTGTGCTGGGTGTTCGT
>DATMVU010000565.1:0-2529 GCA_035562875.1 Actinoplanes sp.
GGAGGACCCGTTCGCGGTCGCCGAGGCGCTCCAGTCCGTGGTGCGGGACACCGCAGCGATCGACCGCCCCACCGAGCCGGTCGACGTCGGCACCCGGGACACCGTGGTGGTCGACGACGCGATGCTGGCCCGCAAGGACACGGTCCGGGTGCCCATCCAGCGCCGCCCGCAGTCCGGCCGCCGGGCCCCGCTGCTGGTCGCGGCGCTGTTCGCCACTCTCTGGGCGGCTCTGCTCAGCTATCTGCCGGTGGCCGCGGTGATCGGTCTGGCCCGCACCCTGGAGGGATCCGGGGGCCTGGCCGGGGCGGCACACGCCGGGGCGGCCGGCTGGCTGCTCGGGCACGGCGTGCCGATCGGCACCTCGATCGGGCCGCTCGCGCTCGCGCCGTTGCTGCTCACGATGCTGATGATCTGGCGGTTGAACCGGGCCGGGCTGCACGTCACCCGGGCGACCGGAGCCAGGCACAGTGGCTCGATCGGACGGGCGCTGCTGGTCACGGCGGTGGTCGGTACGGCGTACGCGATAGTCGGTGCCCTGACCGCCGTCCTCGTCGACGGCCGCGGCACCGAGGTCTCCGTCGTCCGCGCCGCGGTGCACTTCCTGGTTCTCGGTCTGCTCGGCACGCTGCTCGGGGCGCTGCGCGGCACCGGCGCGGTGGCCACGCTGGCCCGCCGGGTCCCGCCCGCGCTGCGGCACGGCGTCCGGACCGGCCTGGTCGCGTCCTTCCTGGTGCTGGCCGCGGGCGCGATCATCGGTGGGCTCGCGGTGGCCCTCGGTGGCGCCCAGGCCACCAAGATCATTTCTGGTTATCAGACCGGTGTCGCCGGACAGGCCGGTCTCGTCCTGGTCAGTGCCGGCTACGCGGTGAACGCCTCGATCTGGGTCGCCGCCTACCTCCTCGGCCCGGGATTCGCGCTCGGCACCGGCACCACCATCGGCCTCACCGACGTCACCTACGGCCCGCCGCCGATGATTCCGCTCGTCGCCGGCCTGCCGGAGGGCCCGATGGGCGCGACCGGCAGCCTGCTGCTCGCACTGCCGGTGATCGCCGGTGCGGTGGCCGGCTGGACCCTCACCCAGCGGCTGCGGTTCGGGCGGGACAGCGCCTGGCGCGCCACCCGGAAACCGGCAGCCACCGAACCGGCCTGGTCGCTGGTGGTGCTCTCCGGCTTGATCGCCGGCCCGGTCGCCGGCCTCATCCTGGGACTGCTCGCCTGGGTCTCGGGGGGAGCGCTCGGCTCCGGCCGGCTCGCCGAGATCGGGCCGGACCCGATCCGGGTGGGACTGGTCGCCACCATCGTGGTGGCCGTCTCGGTGAGTGTCGGTGCGGCGGCGACCCGGGCCTTCTCCCGCCGCGCCTGAGCATTCCGCCAGGCGATAGGGTGTGTAAACGTGACTGACCCCGCGCCCGCCCGCCTGGTCGTCCTGATCTCCGGATCGGGCAGCAATCTGAAGGCTCTTCTCGAAGCGACAGCCGATCCGGCGTACGGGGCCGTCGTGGTCGCCGTCGGCGCCGATCGGGACGGGATCGCCGGCCTGGAGATCGCCAGTGCCGCCGGTGTCCCGACGTTCGTCGACTCGGTGAAGGCCTACCCGACCCGTGACGACTGGGACGCCGCTCTTGCCGGCCACGTCGCCGAGCACCGTCCCGACCTGGTCATCTCGGCCGGCTTCCTGAAGCTGGTGGGAAAACAGTTCCTGGACGCGTTCGGTGACCGCTACATCAACACCCACAACGCGCTGCTCCCCGCCTTCCCGGGTATCCACGGGCCGCGGGACGCGCTCGCCTACGGAGTGAAGGTCGCCGGCGCGACTCTCTTCTTCGTGGACGCCGGTGTCGACACCGGGCCGATCATCGCGCAGACCGTGGTCCCCGTGCTCGACGACGACACGGAGGACTCCCTCACCGAGCGCATCAAGGTGGCCGAGCGGGCCCAGCTGGTCGACAACGTCGGCAGGCTGGTCCGGGACGGCTGGACCATCGAGGACAGGAAGGTACGGATCCCGTGACCACCTCTACTGAGGGGCGTCGTCCGGTCAAGCGGGCGCTGCTGAGCGTCTGGTACAAGGACGGCATCGTCGAGCTGGCGCAGGCCCTGCACGCCGCCGGTGTGGAGATCGTCTCCACCGGTTCCACCGCGTCGACGGTGGAGAAGGCCGGTGTGCCGGTGACCCGGGTGGAGGAGCTGACCGGCTTCCCGGAGATCCTCAGCGACCGGGTGAAGACACTGCACCCGCAGGTGCACGCCGGGCTGCTCGCCGACCTGCGACTGGACGGTCACGTCCAGGAGCTGGCCGAGCTGGGCATCGAGCCGTTCGACCTGCTGGTCAGCAACCTCTACCCGTTCACCGAGACGGTCGCGTCCGGTGCCGGTGTCGAGGACTGCATCGCGAAGATCGACATCGGTGGCCCGGCGATGGTCCGGTCAGCGGCCAAGAACCACGCCTCGGTCGCGGTGGTGACGTCGGTGGACGCCTATGGATTGATCGCCGAGGCGGTCAAAGCCGGTGGTTTCACCCTGGCCGAG
>DATMVU010000566.1:0-9841 GCA_035562875.1 Actinoplanes sp.
TGGTTCCCGCACGAGTTCGTGCCGTGGAGCGAGGGCCGGACCTTCGACGGGATCCTCGGGGGCGAGGCCTGGCAGCCCGCCGACTCGAAGCTCCCGGAGGTGGCGAAGACCGCGCTCATCGTCAACCTGCTCACCGAGGACAACCTGCCCTCGTACCACCACGAGATCGCCTCGCTCTTCGGGCGGGACGGCGCGTGGGGCACGTGGGTGCACCGGTGGACCGCGGAGGAGGGCCGGCACGGCATCGCGATCCGCGACTACCTGACGGTGACCCGTGGGGTGGACCCGGTGGAGCTGGAGCGGGCCCGGATGGACCACATGCAGTCCGGGTATGTGAACGTCAACGGTCACGAGATGCTGCACTCGATCGCCTACGTCGCGATGCAGGAGCTGGCCACCCGGATCTCGCACCGCAACACCGGCCGGGCCACCGGTGATCCGATCGCCGAGCAGATGCTGTCCCGGGTCGCGGCCGACGAGAACCTGCACATGGTCTTCTACCGCAACATCCTGACCGCCGCCTTCGATCTGGCTCCGGACCAGGCGATGCGGGCGGTGGCGAACGTGACAGCCGATTTCCAGATGCCGGGTGCCGGCATCGAGGGGTTCGGCCGCAAGGCGGTGCTGATCGCGCTGGCCGGCATCTACGACCTGCGCCAGCACCGGGACGAGGTGCTGGCGCCGGTGCTGCGGCAGTGGAACGTCTGGGACCGGACCGATCTGAGCGGGGACGGCGAGCGGGCCCGCGACGAGCTGGCGGCGCACATGGCGGAGCTGGAGACGCAGGCGTCCCGCTTCGAGGAACGACGAGCCGCCCGGGCGAAGCGGCGTTAACCGGCATTTAACCGTTAAATCCGATTAACCTCAGCAGTGTGGAGGGCACGAACCGGCTTCTGATCATGGGCGGGGCGGCCGGAACCGCCCTGCTCGGCCGCTTCGTGGAGCTCGCCGGAGCGGCAGCGGCCCGGATCGTGGTCATCGCCACGGCCAGCCAGGCCCCGGCGACCGCCGAACAGGTCTACCTCCAGCGGTTCTCCGACCTGGGAGCCGGCACCGTCCGCGCACTACGCCTGTCCTGCCGCGCCGAGGCGAACGCGCCGGCCTCGGAAGCCGTCCTGCGCGAGGCCACCGGAGTCTTCTTCACCGGCGGCGACCAGGAGCGGATCACCGGGACCCTGGGCGGCACCGCCGTCGACACCCTGCTGCACGCCCTGGTCGCCGAGGGCCGGGTGGTGCTCGGCGGGACCAGCGCGGGCGCGGCGATGATGGCCGGCACCATGATCACCGGCGGCGACGGCCCCGGTGTGACAGCCGACAGCGTGCGAACCGGCCCGGGACTGGAGTTCCTGCCGGGTCTGCTGATCGACCAGCACTTCGCCGAGCGGGGCCGGCTAAACCGGCTGCTCAGCGCCGTCGCCCGTTACCCGCACGAGCTGGGCGTGGGCATCGACGAGGACACCGCCATCCTGACCGGAGGCGACAGTTTCGAGGTTCTCGGCAGCGGGGCGGTGACGGTGGTCGACGCCGGCGCGGCCACCGACATCCGGGTCCCGCCGGACGGGCCGATCGTGCTCGCCGGGGCCCGTATCCACGTGCTGCCCGCGGGCTGCACCTTCCACCTAACGGGCCGCCGACCCGTCACCGGCCCGTCGTCCCCAGAACGGGAACGAGCCACATGAAGATCGAGAGCCTCCGCCGCCTGCGTGGCCCGAACGTCTACCTCTCCCGGCCCGCGGTGGTGGCCCGGCTGCACCTGGGCGACCTGGCCGGGGTCGAGACCACCGACGTCACCGGGTTCACCGAGCGCCTGCTGCGGGCGATCCCCGGGCTGGCCGAGCACCACTGCGCGGCCGGAACCGCCGGTGGATTCGTCAGCCGGTTGCGCGACGGCACCTACTTCGGCCACGTCACCGAACACGTCTGCATCGAGTTGTCCCAGCTCATCGGTCGGGACGTGGCCTTCGGCCGGACCGTCGGCACCGGACGGCCCGGGGTCTACGACGTGATCACCGAATGCCCGGCCGACGAACCGGCCGGGTCACCGGTCCCGGGGGAGTTGCTGACCGCCGCGATCGGCCTGGTGCTCCGGGTGCACCACGGTGCCGGCCCGTCCGCCCGGCTGCTCGGCGATCAGCTCGCCGGCCTGGCCGCCCTGGCCGAGCGGGAGGCCACCGGCCCGAGCACCCGGTCGATCATCGCGGCCGCCCGTCGCCGGGGCATCCCGGTGGAACGGTTCGACGACCTCAGTCTGGTCCGGCTCGGCTGGGGCCACCGGCGCCGGATGGCCTGGGCGGCGATGACCGACCGGACCAGCGCCGTCGGGGTGGACATCGCCGGGGACAAACACGTGACCCGGCGGCTGCTCGACGAGGCGGGCATCCCGGTCGCCCCCGGCGGTGCGGCCGGCACCGCTGACGAGGCGGTCCGGATCCTCGACCGGCTGGGCGGCACGGTGGTGGTCAAACCCCGTACCGGGCGGCAGGGCCGGGCCGTGGCCCTGCACCTGACCACCGCGGAGGAGGTCCGGCTGGCCTTCGCTGCGATCGGCGGCGAGGCGGTGGTGGAGCGGCAGCTCGCCGGCCGGGACTACCGGGTGCTGGTGGTGGCCGGCGAGGTGGTGGCGGCGGCCGAGCGGGTGGCCGCGCACGTGGTCGGGGACGGCCGGGCCACGATCACCGAACTCGTCGGGCGGGTCAACGCCGACCCGGACCGGGGGATCGGGCACTCCCGGGTGCTGACCCGGATCGTCGTGGACTCGACGGTCCGCCGGGTGCTGGCCCGTGACGGCCGTACCGGCGAATCGGTCCTCGCCGACGGTGAGGTGGCCCGCCTCCGGGACACCGCCAATCTCTCCACCGGCGGGACCAGCCGGGACGTGACCGACCAGGTGCACCCGGACGTCACCCGGATCTGCCAGCGGGTGGCCGCGCTGCTCGGCCTGGACATCGCCGGCATCGACCTGCGCCTACCGGACGTCGGCGCTCCGGTCCCGCCCGCCGCCGGCTCCGCCACCGCCGGGGTGATCGAGGTCAACGCGGTGCCGGGGCTGCGCATGCACCTGGCCCCGGTGGAGGGCCGGGCCCGGGACGTGGGCGACGCGATCGTGCGGGCGATGTTCCCCGGCGGCTCCGACGGGCGGATCCCGGCGGTCGCGATCACCGGCACCAACGGCAAGACCACCGTCACCCGGCTGACCGCCCACCTGCTCGGCGGCAGCGGACTCCGGGTCGGCACCGCGACCACCGACGGCGTCACGATCGACGGCCGGATCGTCCGGGTCGCCGACGCCACCGGCCCCCGCTCGGCACAGATGGTCCTCGGCGACCCGCAGGTGGAGGTGGCGGTGCTGGAGACCGCCCGGGGCGGCCTGCTGCGGCGTGGGCTCGGCTACGACTGGTCCGACGTCGGCGTGATCACCAACATCACCGCCGACCACCTGGGCCAGGACGGGCTGGACTCGATCGAGGACCTGGCGCACGTCAAGGCGGTGGTGGCCGAGCGGGTCCGGGACGGCGGGACGCTCGTCCTCAACGCCGACGACCCGTGGGTGCGCAGCCTGGCCGACCGGCCGCGGGTCCGGGCCGACCGCAAACGGCTCGTCTGGTTCTCGCTGGACCCGCAGAACCCGGTGCTGACCGGGCACCTGTCCCGGGGCGGTGCGGCCTATCTGCTGCACGACGGCTGGCTGGTGCAGGCCACCGGGGCCCGGCGCACCCCGCTGCTGCGCCTGTCCGAGGTGCCCGGGGCGTACGGCGGCGCGGCCCTGCACACGGCCGCGAACACCCTCGCCGCGATCGCCGCCGCCCGTGCGCTGGGGGCCCGTGCGGAGACCCTGGCCGACCGGCTCACCGAGTTCGACCCGGCCGCCGACAATCCGGGCCGGGGCACTCTGTTCCGGCTCGGGGACGTGTCGCTGTACGTGGACTACGCGCACAATCCGGCGGCCCTGGCGGCCACCCTGCGCACCCTGCACCGGGTGTGGGGGCCGGAGCGGTGCGTGGCGGCGGTGACGTTGCCCGGTGACCGGCGGGACGACCTGCTCGCCGCCTCGGCTCAGGTGCTGGCGGACGGGCTGACCCGGGTGGTGCTCTACGAGGACGAGGATCGGCGGGGCCGGGCGCGCGGTGAGGTGGCCGGGCTGGTCGAGCGGGAGATGCGGGCCCGCCGGCCACGGCTGACCGCGGTGTGCGCGGACGGGTTCCGGGCGGCGGTGACCGGGGCGCTGGATCTGGCCGCGCCCGGTGAGGTGGTGCTGGTGATCTACGAGTCGTGGGGTCCGCTGCGGTCGTTCCTGGCCGGGATGGGGGCGGTACCGGCCGGTACCACCCCGGTCGCGGCACTGCCGGCGGCCCCCGGAGCGGGCCCGTCGGTGGCCCGGCGGCTGACCGGCATCCCAGTACGTGGCTGAGCGATGACAGATCTTGGACACAATTGATCTCGCTCGGTAGCTGATTGTTGACCGATCGTGAACGGATCCACCGTGGACTCACTCGAACGTGCGAGAGTGCAAGTTCCGACGAAGCGGGCATACGGCCGGGTTCTGGTGGCCCAGTGTGTCCCACTGATTGCGGAAAGCTGCCAAGTGCGGGCAACGGACAGTAATTACCCCCAGGTGGATCGGTATGTGACGGGTCGAACTGCTGACCGATAGGGACTAACATCCTCGCCGTCGATGGGGGATGCTCGGAGTCCGACGGTGGGCCCGAGTCTCACCCGACATCGGGGGGCATGGCGGTGCGGCCCCGGTGTTTCTCGAAGCGCGCATGTGGGGGCACATGAGCACGGCGGACCTGCCCGGTTCGGGATTGCTCGCCGGTCGATACCGGCTGGTCGAGCGCCTCGGTGCCGGCGGGATGTCAGTGGTTTGGCGGGGCTTCGACGAAGTCCTCGGACGGCAGGTCGCGGTCAAGGTCCTGCCACCGTCGACGAGTGCCGATCCCCTGTTCCGGCGCAGACTGCGCTCGGAGGCTCAGGCCGCGGCGCGGCTGACGCATCCGAACATCACCAACGTGTACGACTACGGCGAGGCCACCACGACCGACGGCGAGCCCGTGCCGTACGTCGTGATGGAACTCGTCGACGGCGAGTCCCTGGCTGCGGTCCTGGCCCGGGTGCGGACCCTGCCGTGGCCGACAGCGGTCCGGATCAGTGCCGAGGTGGCCGCCGCGCTGGCGTCGGCGCACGCCCGCGGCATCGTGCACCGGGACGTCACCCCGGCCAACGTGATGCTCACCCCGGCCGGGGTCAAGGTCGTCGACTTCGGCATCTCGGCTCTGATCGGGGAGAACGACACCGACCCGGACGGCAGCCTGATGGGCACACCCGCCTATCTGGCCCCGGAGCGGCTCGAGGGCGGCCAGGTCAGCCCGGCCACCGACGTCTACGCGGTCGGCCTGCTGATCTACCGCATGATGATCGGCCAGCTGCCGTGGGACGTCGGCACCACCACGGCCCTGCTGCGGGCCCACCAGTACACCGAGCCCGAGCCCCTGCCGCCGGTGGAGGGCCTGCCGCACGCGGTGGACGCCCTGATCGCCCGCTGCCTGGAGAAGCACCCGGACGACCGGCCGTCCACCGCCGAGGTGGCCGGTGCGCTGTCCGGTCTCGCGGCCGGCGCGCCACTGGTCACGTCCGGTTTCGACGCGGACTGGGAGGACGGCGAGGACACCTTCATCCTGCCGTCGGGATACCCGTACTCCGGGTTCGGCCCGGCCGCCGCGGCCGCCGGTGACCTGCCGACCGATTCCGAGGTGGCCGCCGCGCCGGCGCCCGATCGTCAGCCGTCGTTGCGTCCCGGTGCCGGTGGCCCGCCGTCGGCCCCGCCGTCCGGCCGCCCGCCGGTGCGCAACTCCGTCCGGGTCCGCCGGGCCGCGGTGCTGGCCGGGACGGTCGCCGTGCTCAGCGGTCTCACCTACGGCTGGACCGCGATCGGGTCGCAGCACACCCCGGAGCGGGCGGCGGCCGGTTCGACGCCGCAGCCGCAGCCGACGACGGTGTCGGCCACCGGCCGGTGCGTGATCAGTTACGCGGTCTGGGCGGACACCGGCGGCCGGTTCAAGGCCCAGGTGACCCTCGCCAACCGCGACCTGGTCGCGATGGACAAGTGGAACCTGTGGTTCGTGCTCCCCGGCGACCAGGTGCTCTCCGGTCGCGGGAAGATCAACCTCACCCAGGACGACCGGGCCGTCCAGGTCACCTCGGACACCGGCATCGGCCCGCAGCGCACCACCACGATGCAGATCACCGGCCGGTACTCCGAGAGCAACGCCGCGCCGATGGTCTTCAAACTCAACGACCAGACCTGCGAGACGTACGTGTCGGAGAAGCCCGGCGACCCGCCCCGCCCGGTCGAGGACCTCGGCAACGGCAAGGTCCGCCTCGGTGACCCGACCACCTCGCCGGGCATCTCGATCGGCCCCAGCGGCAGCGTGATCATCAACCCGACGGCGTCCCCGGGGACGAGCACCTCCCCGTCCGGCGGCAAGCCGAGCCCGAGTGGCAGCACCTCGTCGTCGTCGACGCCGGACACCGGCACCTCGTCCAGCCCGACTCCGGTTCCGCCGTCACTGCCGCCGGTGGTGACACCGTCGGACAACCCGGGAGTCAGCGACACCGAGACGACCAGTTCGCCGCCGGCCCCGGTCCCGCCGGGCACCAACTGCGACGAGGAAGCCGCTGTGGGCGACTGCGACTGAGGGAAGCCCGGAAAACAACAGGCTGAAAGGCGGGTCCGGGCGTTACGGTGAACTCAGACCGACAGGCGCTTCTGCTCCGATACTGGTGTCCGGTTCGTGGCACTTCGGCACGGCGTGGCTGCCGGCCTGCGTGGCACCCGAGTGGATGATGGGCGAGAGTCCGGTCACCCGTCGTGGTGTAAGCCGAGATCCAGCAGGTCGTCGACATCGGGGAGTCCGACAGAAATGATCAGCACAGTGAAAGACCTGGCAGCTGAGGCGCTGTTCGTCTCGTACCTCCAGCCGTCCGAGTGCCCGAACCAGGCGGCGGTGGAGGAGGCGATCACGGTGACGATCCTGCGGTACGGCAGTGACGGTTGTGCCGCCGGTGTGGCCGTCGAGTTCGGGGACCACCCGGACGTGGCGGTGCAACGTATGACCTGGGTGCACGAGGAACTGGCCGACGTGCTGACGCCCCGCATCCCGGTGTTGTACTGATCTCCCTCTCCCGAACCCGGCCGTGATCGCGGCCGGGTTCTTCGGCGTTGCCCTCTCCTCGGTCCGTGGTGGTCCCCACCGGGCTGAGGTTTTTCATGAAAAAACTCCACAAATACAACCGAGTTCGGCCGCCGCTGCACCCTGCGAAGGCCACTGTTCTTCTCGTCAGCCGGTTTCACCAGCCGGTTAGTACCAGCGAGGAGGACTACGTGATCACCACTGCGATCACCACGACCGATCTCCCCGCCGCCATCGGCATCGCCCATGACGTGCCCTCTGCGCGCGACATCGAGGACCTGATCCGCGAGAACATGCCGATGGTTGGCCATCTGGTCCGGGAACTGCTCAACCGCGTACCCGGCCACGTCCACTCGGACGACCTCTCGTCCGCGGGCTTCGCGGCCCTGCTGGGTGCCGCCCGCTCCTTCGACGTGACCCGTGGCATCCCGTTCCACCGGTTCGCCGCCGTCCGGATCCGGGGTGCCCTGCTGGACGAACTCCGCGGTCAGGACTGGGCCAGCCGATCGGTACGGGCCCGGGCCCGGCGCGCGACCACCGCACGCCAGGAACTCACCGCCGCACTCGGCCGCACACCGAGCGACGCCGAAGTGGCCGAGATGCTCGGTATCGGGGTCAACGAACTCGCCAGTGTCGAGGACGACGTCCAGAAGGCCTCCCTACTCAGTCTCCAGGGATTCCCCACCGGGGCGGCCGAGGAGATGGTGCCGGAGACCTCCGAGGGGCCGGAGGACCTACTGCTCAAACGGGAACGGCTCGGATACCTGCATCAGGCGATCCAGGCCCTGCCCGAGCGGTTGCGCCAGGTGGTGGAGGAGTCGTTCCTGCAGGAACAGCCGCTCAGCGAGGTGGCATCCCGCCTGGGCGTCACCGAGTCCCGCATCTCCCAACTGCGGACCGAGGCGTTGCGCCTGCTCCGCGAGGGGCTGAACAGCTCACTCGCGCCGGAACTGCTCACCGTCGCGGCCGGGGGACCGCGTACCCGCAAAGGGTGTCTGCAGCGACGCCGCACCGAGTACTTCGCCAAGGTCGCCCAGCAGGGCAGCCTGCACACCCGGCTGGCCCTGACCGACGCGCACGGCGTTCCGATCGCGGTGGCGGCCTGAGACACCGGTGACGGAGGGCGGTCCGATCCCGCCCTCCGCCGTCACACCCGGGTCAGGCACAGAGGATCGAGCACCGTCTTCACCTGACGGATGTCCGCACCCACAGCTGTCGCGAGCACACCCGGCCCGGCCAGGCGCATGATTGCGGCATCCGGCCCCGGCACCGACGGCTCCGGCAGATCGGTTCCGGCCACGATCAGCGACCCCACCGCCCGGCCGCCACCGAGCACCGCCGCACCTTCCCAGCCGGGAGCCCCCGGCCCGACACTCAGCTCGTGCCGGTACAGGGTGACCCCGCCGTACCGGATCAGGGTGTCGGCCCGGACCGCGCCCGTCGCCTCCCGGTGCCGCCCGCAGACCAGGTCGTCGCGCCACAGCAGCGTCCCGCCCTCGGCCACGTCCACCCGCGTCACCACGACGTGGTCGCAGCCCGCCGCCGCGATCAGCGGCTCAGGCAGCCAGTGCAACACACCCCCGGCGGCCACCGTCGCGGTGACCGTCATCCGGGAGGCGGGAGCCGGCCGGCCGGGCAGCGCCAGTGAGGCGGCGACACTGAGCATCTCCAGCCGGGCGCCCGGCCCCACCTCGACGTCCAGCCGCAACTCGTCCCCGCGCAGCGGCCCGGCCGCCCCACCGACCAGGTGCACGGTGACCCCGGGCCCGTCCCGCGGCCCGGTCCGCCGCACCAGCAGCGGTGATTCGCCCCGGAGGACGGCGAGCCGGGTCCCGCCCCGCCCGTCGGCCTCCGCGACGACACACGCCTCGGCCCGCATCAGACCCCGCTCCGGCGATCAGGCACCGGCGGTCGCGGTCCGCGCCGCGACCAGCCCACGGATCCAATCCGCGACCGGGGTGGCCTGCTTGTCCTCGGCCAGCGACAGGAACACCGTCGGCAGTTCGTGCCGGCGTGCCTTCGCGTCCCGGTCCATCACCGAGAGATCCGCACCGACCAGCGGAGCCAGATCGGTCTTGTTGATGACGAGCAGGTCGGCGGTGGTGACACCGGGACCGCCCTTGCGTGGCACCTTGTCCCCACCGGCCACGTCCACCACGAAGATCTGCTGATCGATCAGCCCCTTGCTGAACGTGGCGGTCAGGTTGTCCCCACCGCTCTCCACCAGCACCAGATCCAGCGGCCCGAGCTTCTCCTCCAGATCCTCGACGGCGTCCAGGTTGGCCGAGATGTCGTCGCGGATCGCGGTGTGCGGGCAGCACCCGGTCTCCACCGCGCGCACCCGGTCCGCCGGCAGCACCCCGTTGCGCAGCAGGAAGTCGGCGTCCTCGGTGGTGTAGATGTCGTTCGTCACGACCGCCAGCCGGATCTCGTCGCCGAGTGCCCGGCAGAGCGCCGCCACCAGCGCGGTCTTACCGGACCCGACCGGCCCGCCGATACCGATCCGCAGTGCGCGGGGCCCGGCGCCGAGCGGCGTGTGCGGGTCGACACCCGGTTCGGGGTGGGTGTGCGGAACCTCATCAGGGCCATGTTCATGCAGTTCAGGATGCAAAGAGACGCACCTCCCAGGAAGCGTGGTGCTCGGCACCGAT
>DATMVU010000567.1:0-3451 GCA_035562875.1 Actinoplanes sp.
GGCGCCGCCGACACCGGCCCGCACCCGCGGCCCCGGCCGGACCGCCGTTTCCGGCTCGAGCTGCACCCGCACCTGTGGGCCGCCGACCGAGCCCCCGAGCTGCACGAACGCTCCGGCGCCGAACACTGGGCGCCGACGCCGACAGACGGCGGTTGGCCTGGTCACGCCGTCCACCGGTGGGCCGCCGAGGCGGAGATCCTGCGGGCGGCCGATGGATGCACCGGGCCGGTCGCGGTCCGGCTGGGCAACGGCCACCGGTTCCTGATCGGTGACGAGGCGCCCGGCCCGCGACCCGTCCCCGCCTGCGGGGTCCTCCCCTACGCGGCGACCTGGACACCACCCGACCTGGAACTCCTGCACGCCGCAATGATCAGTGCCGACCGGTTGCACCCTCTCGTCGCGGAAGCACTCGCCCCACCCACACCCGACGGTGCGGTACGGCAGGTCACTGTGGACGGCGGGGTGCGGCAGGTCGAGTGCCGGGGCGAGACCCACCGGCTGGCCGTCGTCGGCGGGCGGCTCGTCCCGCTCGATCACGAGCCCGGCCAGCTGCGCCGGGAGGAACTGCTCACCGTCTTCGGCGGGCCGCCGGTGCCCTGCCTGCAGCTGATCAGCGCGGACGCCCGCAACCCGCTCTGGCTGGACGACGTCCGGGCCCGGCTGGATCACGGCGACCGGGCCGGCGCCACCGAGTTGGTCACCACACGGCTCGGAACCGATGTACCGATCGAGGGACCACTCCGGGAGGCGTTCGACGACGCGGCCGCCGGGCTGGTCGAGCACGGGCTCTACCGGGCCGGGCTGACCGGGCGGATCCCGCCGCTGGAACGCCGCGACCACGAGCGCAACCGGCGGGGCCGGACCCGCTGGAAGCCGCGACCGCACCGCCCGGGACAGCACGGTCCCGACATCCCGCCGGCGTGGGCTCTCCGCTGAGGACAGCGCCTTCGCCAGGCGTACCTGATCAATCGTTTTGTGCGGTTTTTTCCGCCTGAAGAACCCCAGGTGATGACTATGACCTCGTTCGACACCCTGCCCGTCGCCGCTGAACTGCTGGCCCTGCTCACCGCCACCGGCACCGAACCCCGGCCGGACAACCAGCTCGAAGCCCTCACCCTCGCGGTCGCTGCTGACCTGCCGGTCCTGCTCTGGGGCGAACCCGGCATCGGCAAGACCGCCACCCTGCACCAGCTCGCCGACGGCCTCGGACTGCCGCTGACCACGGTGATCGCCAGTGTGCACGAGCCGTCCGACTTCTCCGGGCTGCCCGTCGTCGGCGACGACCCGGCCGTACAAGGGGTGCCGATGGCGCCGCCGGACTGGGCGGTACGGCTGGTCCGCGACGGCCACGGCCTGCTCTTCCTCGACGAACTGTCGACCGCCCCGCCCGCCGTCCAAGCCGCCCTGCTCCGGGTCGTCCTGGAACGGCGGGTCGGTGCCCTGACCCTGCCACCCGGCATCCGGATCGTGGCCGCCGCCAACCCCCGATCGTCCGCCGCCGACGGCTGGGAACTCAGCGCGCCCCTGGCCAACCGGTTCGTCCATCTGCAGTGGACCTTCCAGCACGAAGTGGTGGTCCGCGGCCTCGGCGGCACCTGGCCACGCGCCCTGCTCCCCCGTCTCGACGACGAACGCCTGCCCGAAGCGGTGGCCCTGGCCCGGCGGGCGGTCTGCGGATTCCTCGACGCCCGGCCGACACTCGTCCACCGGCTTCCGGACAGCGAATCCCGGCGCGGCGGTCCGTGGCCGTCCCCGCGCAGCTGGGACATGACACTACGGCTCGTCGCGTTCGCCACCGCCGCCGGCGTCTCCCGCGAAGTGCTGTCGATGCTGGTCCGCGGCACCGTCGGCGACGGCCCCGGCCTGGAACTACTGGCCTTCCTCGACCGTCTCGACCTGCCCGACCCGGAAACCCTGCTCGCCGACCCGCACACCACGCCCCTGCCGGAACGCGGCGACCTGCGGCAGGCCACCCTCGACGGGGTCGTCGAAGCAGTCCGCAAACGGCCCGAACTCTCCCGGTGGGAGGCGGCCTGGACGGTGCTGGTGCGAGCCTTGGAGACCGGTGCGCCCGACCTGGTGGTGGTACCGGCCGCCACACTTGCCGCGCTGCGCCGCGACGGGTGGGAGGTGCCGGACGCCATCGAACGGCTGGCCCCGGCCGCCACTCTCCGCAGGCGGGTGAGTGCGGCCCGATGAGAGACAGACAATTGCGGCGTACGCCCACAGCCGGCTCCGCTCCGGTGCGTTCCACGTCCACAGATCCGTCTGCTCCGGTGCGCTCCACGTCCACAACTCCGTCTGCTCCGGTGCGCTCCACGTTCAATGCTGAGGAGGCCGAGAAGCTCTACGCGGCCCGGTTGTTCGCCGCCGAAGCTCGGCCCTATCTGGCGACGGCGCTGTTCGCGCTGGCTCCGATCCTGTCGTGGCGGGTGCCGACGATGGCCGTCGACAGGTACTGGCGGTGCTACGTCTCCCCGGGTTTCCTGACCGCGACACCCGTCGAGGAACTCGCCGGAGTCTGGGTGCACGAGGTCTCCCACCTGCTGCGCGACCACCACGGCCGAGGTGACCGGCTGGCCGCCGCGAAAGACCTCACCGGCCCCGGCGACCGCCTGCGGATGAACATCGCCGGCGACTTCGAGATCAACGACGATGTGTACGGTCATGGCCTGCCCCGTCCGTCCGGCGCGATCCTGCCGGGACTCCTGAACCTGCCGTCCGGCAAGCTGATGGAGGAGTACCTGCCGATGATCGCGATGGGCCCGTACCTGGACCGGCTCGTCTGGTTGGACTGCGGCAGCGGCGCCGACGGCGGCGACCGCCCGTGGGAACTCGGCCCCGGCGGCGCCAACGCCCTGGACGCGGAAACGCAAGCCCTGGTCCGGTACCGGGTGGCGCACGGCATCATCGGCCGCGGCGACACTCCCGGCGGCTGGAGGCGCTGGGCCGAACGAGTCGTGCACCCGGCCCAGCCCTGGCGACAGTTGCTGGGCAACGCGGTCCGTTCCGCGGTGTCCGCCCCCGGTGTGGGTGAGGACTACTTCTGGAACCGCCCGTCCCGCCGGGCATCAAGCCTGCCCCGCGTGATCCTGCCGAGTCTCCGCCGCCGCCCACCCCGGGTAGCGGTAGTGATCGACACGTCGGGTTCGGTGAGCGACACCGACCTGGGCAGCGCCCTGCTGGAGGTCGCGGAGATCTCCCGCGCGATCGGTGGCCGCCGCGACCTGGTCCGGGTGATCTCCTGCGACGCGGCAGCCCACATCACCACCCCGATCTGCGACACCGAAGGCATCACCCTGCTGGGCGGCGGCGGAACCGACCTACGCGAAGGTTTCACCAAGGCGATGACCACCGCCCCCGACGTGGTGGTGGCCCTGACCGACGGCCAGACCCCCTGGCCGTCCCACCGCCCCGCATGCCGAACGGTGGTCGGCTTGTTCCCCCCCCC
>DATMVU010000568.1:0-4518 GCA_035562875.1 Actinoplanes sp.
GAACTGTTCGGCCAGGGCGGCGACGACGTGATCGACGGCGGCAACGACCGGGACTACATCCGTGCCGGTGACGGCGCCGACATCGTCTACGGCCGGGCCGGTGACGACCTCCTCGACGGCGACGCCGGCAACGACCAGATCTACGGCGGCGACGGCAACGATCAGTTGCAGGGCAGCAGCGGCGACGACCGGGTCTACGGTGAGGCCGGGGCGGACCGGCTGATCGCGCACGCCTTCGACGGCGACAGCCAGACCGACGGGCACGGCGCGGACTACTACTCCGGTGGCGCCGGCGGGTACGACTGGGTGAGCTACGGGTCGTACTTCAACTCGAACGTGACCGCCGACCCGGACGGCGTGACCGGTGACGACGGCGCCGACGGCGAGCGGGACACCATCGCCACCGACGTGGAGAACATCGAGGGCGGCTCGGGCGACGACCGGATCGTCGGCGGACCCGGCGACAACGTGCTGTTCGGTGGGGCCGGAGACGACTGGCTGGAGGGCCTCGGCGGTGCCGACACCCTCTACGGCCTGGACGGTGACGACACCCTGGACGGCGGGGACGACGGCGTGGCCGACACCCTGGACGGCTTCGACGGCACCGACACCTGCCAGGCGTGGCCGCTCGACACCCTTCAGCGCTGCGAGTAGTTCTGCGCGCGTAACTCCCCCAGCAGCCCGTCCCGGTCGGTGAGGACGGCTCCGAGGATGCGCCGGCCTGCCGCGAGCAGGTCGGCGACATCCGGCGTGCTGAGGGCGTACATCACCAGGGCGCCGTCCCGGAACGAGGTGACGATGCCGGCCCGGCGCAGGACCGCGAGCTGCTGGGACAGGTTCGACGCCTCGACGTCGATCTCGGCGAGCAGGTCGCGTACCGGCCTCGGCCCGCCCTGCAGCAGCTCCAGCACCCGGATCCGGACCGGATGGCCGAGTGTCCGGAACATCTCCGCTTTCGCCTGGTACAGCGGCACTGACACGGATTCCTCGGTTTCATCAGTTGCAGAAATCTGCAATCGCTCGGTGGCTCGTCTTATAGACCCACGTCGAGCGGCTGTCGAGGCGGACATCGTGTGCGACTCGATCTGTCCGGTGTCGTACACGCTCAGCCACAGACCTGGACCGATGTGGAGGAGATTCGATGCCGGACATGGATGTTGCCCTCAAGGACGCGATGCAGATCGACGGTGCGATCGGGGCTGCGCTCGTCGACCGCTCCAGCGGTATGGCGCTCGGCGTCGCGGGCGGCAGCAGGGATTTCGACCTGCAGGTGGCGGCGGCTGCCAACACCGAGGTGGTGCGGGCGAAGCTGCGCACCATGGAGATGCTGAGCCTGCACGAGAAGATCGAGGACATCCTGATCACCCTCGACTCGCAGTACCACCTGATCCGCCCGCTGACCGGTCGCTCCGGCCAGGGCCTGTTCCTCTACCTGGCGCTGAACAAGGATCGCGCCAACCTGGCACTGGCCCGCCACCAGTTGAAGCGCATCGAAGGCGGCCTCGACCTCTGACCGGGTTCGCACATCTGTTCGAGTTATCCACAGGCTGTGCACACAGCCTGTGGGTATCAGCGGCGGCGGTTGATCAGCAGCCAGGCGCCGGGCAGCAGCGCTGCCGCGAGCAGCACCTTCAGCACGTCCCCGATCAGGTAGGGGACCAGGCCGTTGGCGGCGGCGGTGGTCAGATCGGTGTGCATGGCGAAGGCCAGCCACGGCACGCCGATCAGGTAGATCAGCGAGTGACCGGCGGCCATCAGACCGATCGTGTGCACCGGCTTGCGGTCCGCGCCGAGGGCGGCCAACTGTCCGATCAGGGCGGTCGCGATGACGAACCCGACCAGGTAGCCCGCTGTCGCGGAGGGCCACCCGGAGGAGCCGCCGGCGAACCACGGCACCCCGAGCACCCCGGCGACCAGGTAGAGCAGCATGCCGGCCGAGCTGCGGGCCGCGCCGAGGGTGGCGCCGGCGAGCAGGACGGCGAAGGTCTGCCCGGTGATCGGCACCGGCGAGCCGGGAACGGGGACGGCGATCTGTGCGGCGAGGCCGACGGCACAGGCGGCGCCCACTGTCAGCACCACGTCCCGGACAGCGGAACGGCCCCACACGTCGGCGAGCACTCCGGTCGGTCGAACCGGCTCGATGCCGAATGCGCTGTAGGTCACCGAGTCCTCCTTGGCGTACGTGTGCCGGGAACCCTATGCCCCTGGTCACTGAAAGAGCAGTGACCAGGGGCATAACGTGATCATTTTGAGTACTACGCGGCGGTGCAGGTCGGGTCGGCGGTCTGCGCCGGCACGTTCACCGCGTCCCATGCGGACTTGGTGGTGTTGAACAGCGCGCAGGTGCTGTCCAGGGCCTTGGCCGAGGTCAGCGTCCACGTGCGGTACTTCAGGTAGGACGAGCTGGACGTCTTCATCAGCATCGCGTTGTACATGATCTTCGTGGCGGTCTGGATGCCGACGCCCTTGATGGCCGCGGTGCCGCTGCAGCGGGTGCTGGCCGGCTGCCCGTTCGTCGGGCTGGTGCCCTCGGCGAGCAGGTAGAAGAAGTGGTTGCCGGGACCGGCGGCGGCGTGCACCTCGGAGGACGGAGTGCTGCTGGTGTAGCAGTTGGAGTCACCGGCGAGCGACGGGTTGTACATGTACCGGATCGGGCCGCTGCCGACCAGGTTGACCTCTTCGCCGACCTGGTAGTCCGCCGGGTCGTTCGAGTTGGCCGCGTACGCCTCGGTGGCCGCGCCGAAGACGTCGCCGATGAACTCCTGGGTGCCGTTGCCGGAGATGCCACCCGGGGTGTTGTGGTCGATGCCGTGCCCGATCTCGTGGCCCACCACGTCCAGCGAGGAGATCCACTTGCCGGCGTTGTTCTTGCCGATCTGCACCTGGGTGCCGTCGTAGTAGGCGTTGACGTCGTTCAGCCCGACCCGGATCGGCCACGCGCCGCCGCTGCTGGTGAAGCCGGAGCGGCCCAGCCAGGCGGAGAGCATCGCCTTCTGCTTCTGCGCCGCGTAGAGCGCGTCCACGCAGCCGGTCTCCTTGTTGGTGGCGACGCCGGTGCCCCACACGTTGTCGGAGCCGCTGAAGATCGTGTTGGTCGACGCGTCCTGGCAGCTCAGCGTCGTCATCGACGGGTCGCGCAGGGTGTATGTGGAACCGGACTGGGTGGTGTTCAGGCTGACCGCGCCGACGATCCAGCCGGTTCCGGTGCCGGTCACGTCGGTGACGTTCTCGTAGGTGCGCAGCACCGCACCGGTGGTGGCGTCGACGTCGACGGTGAGACGGCTGATGTTCTCCTCGCCGTGCTCGTCGATCCGGGTGCCGTTGATGATCGACTCCCAGGCCAGCGTCGGCGCGGCGTCCTCGGTGTTGACCACGACGAGACGGGTGCCCTCGATGTTCGCCACGGTCTTCAGTTCGGCCTTCGCAAGCGGGACCGAGTCGGCCGCGGAGAGCTTCGGGTTCACCGAGAGCTCACCGATCGACCGGTTCTGTGCGACCGACGTGAACTGGTGCTGACCGGACGCATCGGTGACGACGACGAAGTCACCACCGATGACCGGCAGGCCCTTGTACGTGCGCTCGTACGGAACGTACTGCAGGTTGTTGGTGTTGATCACCGGGCGCTGGACGAACGCCTCGCTGGTGCTGGCTCGCAGCACCGCGGGGCGCCGCGCCACGAGAGCCGAAGCGCTGTCCGCTGCTCGTTCCGCGACTGCGGACGGTTCAGCGGACGGGGCGGCGGTCGCCGGTCCGGCGATCGCCACCATCGCGGAGGCCGCCGCGGTCACGGCGGACAGGGCGATGACGACTGGGGTACGGGATTTCACGCCTGCTCCTCTCCCGCCCGCAGGGGACGGCGGGCGGGCTCAACCGTCCGTGGACGGCAGGTCACGTCGAGGTGACTTGAGGTGAGACGTTAGATATCGACAGGCGTCACCGAATCAGGGAAAACCCTTGCGCGGGTTAGCCACCTACTTCGCTGATCTCCACAAAAGGGGCGTCGTTGTGCCACTGTGCGTGAATGATGAAGCTGTGGTTCGGGGCGTTGAAATAGACCGCCAGGTTCACGTCCGAGCCCTGTTTCACCACCTGGAAACCGTCCGCCGGAGTGGCAGTGACCAGCGCGACAGTGCCCTTGCTCGACATCCGGATCACCGCGGTGCCGCCACCCGTCACGAACGACCGCACGTAGGTCTTGACGCCATCACTCGTCGTGACGGTCCACCCGTCCTCGGTGGTCGCCGGTGGTCTTGTGGTGGGAGTCACTTCGGTGGGTTCGGGGTCTTTTGTTGGAGGCTTCGGCGACGGCCGGCTCCGTGACGGGGACGGCCGGGCACTCTTCGACGACGATGATGACGGCAGCGGTGCGGCACTCGTCTCGGCCACTGCGGCGGGCGCCGGAAGCCGGCTGATGTCGGGCAGATCGCCGGACTCGGCACGGGCCGTGCTCAGCACCGGTGACAGCGCCACCGAGGACAGCACGATGCTCGTCGCGGTGGCCAGACACCACCCCGCGAT
>DATMVU010000569.1:0-7632 GCA_035562875.1 Actinoplanes sp.
GGTACCGTCAGCCGTCCTTCCAGCAGCACCGGCAGCCGTCCTTCCAGAACCGGCAGCCCGGCTTCAACCGCCCCGGTCAGCGCCAGAGCGGTGGCCTCGTGGGATCGATCGTCAACATCTCGATCCTCAACCAGTTCATCCTGAACAACGTCGGCAACACGACCGTCGGCAACAACAACAGCAGCAACAGTTCCGTCGACGCGACGAACGGGGTCACGCAGTTCGGCAGCAACTGACCCCGGACGCAAAATCGCCGGTCGCCCCGCTACCACGGGACGGCCGGCGATTCCGGTTGAGAGGTGCTTACTTCACCACGGTGCAGGTCTGCAGGCCCTCAGCGTTGAGGTTGGGCTTGGCGGCGTTACGGCCGATCGCGGTCTCCATCCGGTTGATCGTCGCGAACCGCTTGCTGGCCAGCGGGCCGAGGATCGCGTTCTGCACGAAGGCGGCGCCACCCTGGCCGACCGAGGTCTCGAGGCGCTTCTGCGACTCGGCGATCTGGGTGTTCAGCAGGTCCAGGTTGCGCTGGACCTCGGCGGCGGCCTGGGCCGGGATGGACACGTTCACCCGCACGGCCGGGCAGTTGATCTTGCCAGCCGAGGCGGCGACCTGCGCAGCGGTGAGGACCTTGACCTGGGTGCCCTGCGCCTGCGCGGTACCACTGGTGATGACCTTGCAGGTCTGCAGGCCCTCGGCGTTCAGGTCCGGCTTGGCAGCACGGCGGCCGATCGCGGTCTCGATCCGGTTGATCGCGGCGAACCGCTTGCTCGCCAGCGGGCCGAGGATCGCGTTCTGCACGAAGGCGGCGCCACCCTGGCCGACCGAGTTCTTCAGGCGGGTGTTGGACTCGGCGATCTGGGTGTTCAGCAGCTCCAGGTTGCGGCGCACCTCGTCGGCGGCCGACTCCGGCACCGACACGTTGAGTACCAGCTGCGGGCAGCTGATCACACCGACGCCGTTGTTGGCGGCGTTACCGCCGTTGTTCCCGGCGTTGTTGTTGCCGCCGTTGTTCGCCGCGGCGGTGGGCACGGCCGTCGGCTGCGCGGCGGAGGCGCCACCGGTCTGGTTCAGGGTGCAGGTCTTGAGACCCTCGGCGTTCAGGTCCGGCTTGGCGGCGTTGCGGCCGATCGCGGTCTCCATCCGGTTGATGGTCGCGAATCGCTTGTCCGCCAGCGGGCCGAGGATGGCGTTCTGGATGAAGGCCGGGCCACCCTGACCGACGGTGTTCTTGATCCGGGTGTTGGCTTCGTTGATCTGCGTGTTCAGCAGCTGGAGGTTGCTCTGCACCTCAGCCTGCGCCTGGGCCGGCACCGCCACGTTGATCCGCACCGCCGGGCAGCTGACCGTCGGAACGGCTTCCGCTGCCGACGCCACACCGAGGCCGACGCCGACGATGCTGACCGCCACTCCACCCACAGCGGCTACCTGCCAGCGGCGCGTGGTGGTGGAGCGAGTCTTGTTGATCCGGGACCTGTACATTGGACCCCTGCGCTTTCCCGTGAGCCTTCATCGTTTGCCTGCGCCTGGCAATACGGGAGCGCTCCCATAAGGGTTCAGATCTCTGCGAAAACTTTTTTCCACGTACGCCCCGGCCACCTCGGTGACCGGGGCGTAACGCTTACTTCGTGAAGGTCAGGTACTGGTAGGGGGTCCAGGTCGTGGTGTTCAGGCTGTCACCCGAGCCACCCTTGACGTACGCGGTCCGCAGTCGCATCTTGTAGCCCTGGAAACCGGCGCCCTTGATGTAGAAGGTCTCCGCAGCCGGGAAGTAGCCGTTGGCCCAGGCCCGCCACTTGCCCTGGTAGTAGAACTGCACCGAGACGTAGGCGTCGCGGGCCTTCGGAGCGGCGGTCATCTTGACGGTGAACTTCGCCGGGGTCTTCACCCGGTAGTAGCGATACGTCGTACCGCCGATCTTGCCGCTCTTGTAGTACTTCGACAGCTTCAGCGACACGGCGACCTTGGTGCCGACGTTCGCCGTGACGGTCTTCGGCGCGGTGCGCGCGTCACCGGTGAAGACCGCGCTCACCGCGGTGTTCCGGGTCAGCTTGAGGCTCGCCGACACGTTGCCGGCCTTGTTGGCCACGGCCCGCTTCAGCAGTCGGCGTCCCTGGTCGGCCCCGCTCGGGTCGGCCCAGATCTCGACACTGCGGTTCTTGTACGAGGAACCGAGCCGCGCCGTGAACGTGACCGTCTTCCCGTACCCGAAGATCTTGCCGGTGTTGTTGATCGTCAGTGTCGTGGCCGTGCGGGAGACCGCGACCGTCTTGGCCGCCGTGACCGCCGCGTGCTTGGCGTCCCCGGCGTAGGTGGCCCGGTAGGTGACGGTGCCACCGGCCGACGTCGTGTCGGTGAACGAGAACGACCCGTTGGCGGCGGTCGTCCGGGTGCCCAGCGCCTTGCCGGACGGGAAGTCCAGGTCGGTGCGGGTGATCGTCACCGGGGTACCGGCCGGCAGCGGAACCGTGGAGGTCAGCGAACCGGTGACGGTGACCGCCTTGCCCCGGGTGGCGGACGCCGGCCCGGACAGCTTCAGCGTCGGCAGCGTCTTCTTCGGCTCGGTGTAGACCCGCAGGTGGTGGAGGGCCGAGTAGTTGTCGGTGACCGCGAACAGCCGGTTGCCGTTCGGCTCCCAGGCGAGCGCTCGCTCGGCCACCTCGTCGTTGCCGCTGGAGATCGGGTCGGTGTGCGGGAGGGCGTAGCTGCGGATCGGCGCGGTGCCACCCGGCGCGAAGGTCTTGACCGTGTTGCCACCGCCTGCCACCGTGCCGTCCGACGCGACGGCCACCGCCCGGACCCAGCCGTCGACCGGGTAGGAACCGGCCTTCGTCAGGTCGGTGGTGTTCGCGACGGTGATCGCTGAGGAGTCGGAGGCCACCACCTGCGAGGCGTCCGGGGTGAACGCCACCGACCGGGTGTAACCACCGGTGACACCACCCTTTGCCGCAGTGCGGGTGAAGGCACCGCCGGACACGTTGTAGACCGCGATACGTCCGCTGGAGCTGCCCGGCTCGAAAGCAGCGAGCAGCCCGCTGTCACCCGGAGCGGCGACCAGGTTCGGCGCACCCGACCAGAGGCCGTTGGCGCCGGTGGAGTCCTGTTCCAGCGTCACCACCGGCTCGGCGCCACTGAGGTCGAGCGAGCCGATGTTGCCGTCGCCCCCGATGAACGGGTCCTTGCCGTAGTCGTCGTAGGTGAACCAGAGTTTGCCGCCGGCACTCTCCAGCGACAGCGGGTAGACCTTGGCGCCCAGCTCGTACCGGACCGGTCCGGTGAGGGTCGCGGCGGAGAGCGCGACGATCTCCCGGCTCGCCTCCAGGGCACCGTAGAGTTCGGTGCCGTCGGCGGAGAGCGCCAGACCGGTCACCCGGGGCAGCCCCGTCGCGGTGGCGACGACCGTCCCGTCGTACGTCGTCTCAATGATCTTGCCGTTGGTGGGGTCGCTGACGAAGACCCGTTGCCGGGCGCTGTCCACGACCAGGTCCCCGACGGACTTGATGGGCAGGGCCTTGTGTGAGTCGGCCAGAGCCGGTGCGGCGCCGGCCACCAGCACAGTGGATCCGGCCAGCGCGGCCACCACCGCGGCGGCGCTGATCCTTCGGTCGAGCATGTGATTCCCCCGGTAGCACGGGACATCGAGATCGATGTCGAGCGTGACGCTACATCGAAGATCACCTACTCAACCTCCTCCGAACGGACGAGTCGCTACCGGATCGTCGATTCGACACCGTCCCGCACTTCGGAGGGTGCGGGACGGCGGCACCGTATTCAGTCGATCAGGCCGGGGCCTTGCCGGTGGTGATCCGCCACAGCCGGACCTTGTCGTCGGCTCCGGCAGTGAACAGGCGGTTGCCGCTCCGGCTGATCCGCAGCGCCCAGACCTGCTTGCCGTGCCCGATCAGTGGCGCGGCCTCGGGCTTGCCGGTCGCCGTGTTCCACAGCCGGACGGTTCCGTCGTCACTGCCGGTGGCCAGGAACTTCCCGCCCCGGCCGAACCGCATCGCGCGCACCGGGCCGACGTGACCGGTCAGGGGCGCGCCGATCGTCTCCCGGGTCGTGGTGTTCCACAGTTCGACGGTGTGATCGCCGCCGCCGGCCGTCGCCAGGAGCTTCCTGCCGATGCTGAACGTGAGCGCGTACACCGGCCCGGAGCTGGCGATCAGCGGCTCACCGACGGGTGTGCCGGTGGCCGGATTCCAGAGCCGCACCACGTTGTCCCCACCGGACGCGGCCAGCAACCGTCCGTCGGGGCTGAAGCTGGTCGCGTACACCGGGCCGGGGTTCACCGTCAGCGCCGAGCCGATCGGCTTGCCGGTGGCGGTCAGCCACAGCCGCACCGTGTTGTCGGCACCCGCTGTCACCAGGCGTTTACCGTCCCGGCTGAACGTGACGGTCCGTACCCCACCGGTGTGACCGGTCAGGGTGTGCACCAGGCGCCGGGTGGCGGGATCCCACAGCCGGGCGGTTCCGTCATCGCCCGCGGTGGCCACCCACCGGCCGTCGGCACTGAAGGCCACCGAACGCACCGCGCCGGTGTGCCCGGTCAGCGGGGGTTCGGACGGTTTGCCGGTGGCCGGGTCCCACAGGACGATCCCGCTGTTCCCGGCGACGGCGAGCAGTCTGCCGTCGGTGCTGAACTCGATGGCGTGGACCGTCGCGTCGACACCGGTGATCGGCACGCCGATCCGGCTGCCGTTCGCCGCACTCCACTGGTGCACCGCCGCTTCGCTGACGGTGGCGAACACCTTGCCGTCCGGGCGCAGGGCGATCCGCCCGTTGGCCCCGGGGACGACACCACGGATGGTGACGTCGAGGTTGTCACCACTGACGTCCGCATCCGGCGTCCTGGCGAGCGCGGGTTGCGGGGCGATCAGCCCGAGCAGCCCGACCAGGGCCGCGACGACCGCATAGTTGCTTCCTCTGTTGATAGCCACCACCGCACGCTAACTACTCTTTTAAGTACATTTCAGACTGTTATCGGCATTCATCCCTTCAGGTCCGACGTGACCATACCGTCGCGACGGTTCGGTTTCGGCCTGTTCTATGATCGACCCTCGCCGATTGCGAGGATGGCAACAGAGCATGGGTCGTAAGAAGTCGGGACTTGCACGCCGGTTGATGGCCGGAGCCACTGTCACCGCCGCCGTCGCGAGCGGGATGGCGCTGTCGGCGGGCACCGCCCAGTCAGCGGAAACGGACCACTCGGCACATCAGGCGCTGCTCGCCGCGGCCACCGCCGACGGCCAGGTGACCGTCGGGGCCGGCCGGGTGGCACTGAACCAGCCCGCCGACCCCTACCTCGGCAAGGTCCTTCCCGGTGCGAACGCGCACGTCACCGGCATGTACTCGGCACAGCTGCCGTGGCCGCTGGTCGGCATTCACATGGCGCTGCTGGCGAACGGGCACGTGGTCACCTACGGCACCCCGCCGGGTGAGGCCAAGCAGGGTGGATTCGCGTACGCCGACTGGAACCCCGCCTACGGTACGGGTGACAGCGCGCACCAGATGGTGTCGTCGATGCACTCGTACGACTCGTTCTGCAACACCCTCGAACGGCTGCCTGACGGCCGGCTGCTGATGGTCGGCGGCAACTCCACCACCGCGACGATGCTCTACGACCCGATCACCGGCCGGCAGACGATGGGCGCACAACTCAACCGGCAGCGCTGGTACGCCTCGGTGCTCCGGCTCCCGGACGACCGGATGCTGGCCCTCGGTGGTGGCAACTCGTACAACATCGACGCGTACAAGAAGCCGAACGACAACTCCGGGGTCGCCACCATGCCGGAGATCAGCACCGGGACCGGGGCGTGGACCAGGCTCACCGGCGCGGACAGCACCACCGCGTTCGGGGCCCGGGACAACCGCTGGTGGTACCCGCGGGCGTACGTGGCACCGGACGGCAAGGTCTTCGGTGTCTCCTACGACCAGATGTGGCAGCTCGACCCGTCCGGCACCGGCCGGGTCACCTCGCTGGGCACGCTGCCCGTCGCGATCGGCTCGTCCGGCTCCTCGGTGATGTACGCACCCGGAAAACTCCTGTTCGCCGGGGGTGGCCAGTACAACAACGCCACCAACCAGGTCGGCACCAACCGGGCCACCGTCGTCGACATCAACGGTGCCACCCCGAAGACCGCCGAGACCAGCTCGATGCGGCTGGCCCGCAACTGGCTCAACCTGACGGTCCTGCCCAACGGCGAGGTGCTCGCCAACGGTGGCACCCGGGTCGGCACCCAAGGGGGCGCGGCGAACTCCACGTACGACTCGGAGATCTGGAATCCGACCACCGGTAAGTGGCGGAACGCCGCCACGGCGAAGCGCATCCGCAGTTACCACTCCACGGCGATGCTGATGCCCAGCGGTTCGGTGCTGACCGCCGCCGGTGGGGTGCCGGGGCCGGAGGACAACTTCAACGCCGAGGTCTACTACCCGCCGTACCTGTTCACCAAGGGCTCCGACGGCAAGGTGCGCTGGGCGAACCGGCCGCAGATCACCGGCATCAGCGGCTCGCTGGCCTACGGCGGCACGGTGTCGCTCGGGCTGTCCGACAGCCGCAGACTGGCGTCGCTGTCGCTGACCCGGGCCGCCAGCGTCACCCACTCCTACAACACCGACCAGCGGCGGGTTCCGCTGTCGTTCCGGCAGAGCGGCGCGACGGTGACAGCCACCATGCCGGCCAACGCCAACCTGCTGCCGCCCGGTTCGTACCTGCTCTCCGGTGTGGACACCAACGGTGTTCCCACTCCGGCACAGATGGTGACGGTCAAGCGGTCCGGGGCCGGCACGGTCACCGTGTACGAGAAGGACCGCACCGCCTCCGACACCACCGGGCCGACCGTCAAGGTCAAGTTCCCGGTCACCGACGGTTACGTCAAGGCGGGCGCCACCCTGCGCGTGGACGCCACCGACCCCCGTGGCATCGCCGGCACCGAACTGTGGATCAACGGCAAGCGCCAGCCCTCGCTGCGCTGGGACCCGGCGGCCAAGAACGGCACGGCCACCATGACCGTCCGCGTCTACGACAAGCTGAACAACCTCACCCAGGTCACCCGCAAGGTCGTCGTCGACAACACCAAACCGGCCCTGAAGATCACCAGCGCTCCGAAGAACAACAGCCTGCTGCGCAAGAAGGTGACGATCACCGCGACCGCCACCGACAAGAACGTGGTCAGCCGGGTGGAACTGCTGGTCAACGGCAAGGTCGTGGCAGTCGACAAGAAGGCCGCCTACAAACTGACGCTGGACCCGGCAAAATTCGGCAAGAAGTTCAAGGTCCAACTGCGGGCGTACGACAGAGCCGGCAACGTCCGCTACACCACCGTCCGGAACTACCGGCGGTAATCGAGTTTCGCCTCGACCCGCTCGGCGTCGGGGTGCCCCATCTCGCTGAAGATCTTGTGCGCGGCCACCCAGGTCGCGCGCGCTTCGGGCAGCCGCCCGGCCGCCGCGTGCGTGTTCCCGATCAGTACCAGGCTGTCGGCCATCGAGTACCTGTCGTTCGCGCCGCGGTGCAGCGACAGTGCCCGCCGGAAGCAGATCAGAGCCGAACGGTGGTGGCCGACCCCGGCGTGGGCCAGGCCCCGGCCCTCCCAGGCCACCGCCTCACCGATCAGGTCGCCGAGCGCTCGGTAC
>DATMVU010000570.1:0-9743 GCA_035562875.1 Actinoplanes sp.
ACGACACTCTCGGCCTGCGGCGCGGCCGCGCGGCGTCCGCGCTGATGCTGGCACTTCCCGGTTCCGCGTACGTCTACCAGGGTGAGGAGCTGGGCCTGCCGGAGGTGATCGATCTGCCCGCGGAGGTGCGCCAGGATCCCGCCTTCCACCGGGCCGCCGGCCAGGACGGCTACCGGGACGGCTGCCGGGTGCCGATCCCGTGGAGTGGTGACACCGCGCCGTACGGCTTCGGCCCGGACGGCGGCGGGAGTTGGCTACCGCAGCCGGCGAGCTGGGCCGGGCTGAGTGTGGCGGCGCAGCAGGGGGTGCCGGGTTCGACTCTGGAGATGTACCGGACGGCGCTGGCCGTCCGCCGCACCGACCCGGCCCTGACCCCGGTCGACAACCTGCGCTGGATTCCCGCCCCGGACGGGGTGCTCGCCTTCGAGCGGGAGGTGCCCGGCGCACCGGTGTTCCGCTGTACCGTGAACATGGGTGCGGAGCCGGTCACGGTCGGCCGCCCGGGCGAGGTGCTGCTGGCCAGCGGTCCGCTCGAGGGCACCGCCGGTGACGTGATCCTGCCTCCGGACACCACGGTGTGGTGGTCCCTGCCCTGAAAGTGGCAGTCGGGTAGCAATGCTCAGGCCCGGGCGGGCCGGGTCGATGGGCAGCCCGTGACCTCTGACCGCGCCGAAGAGCTGATCTACGACAGCGACCGCACCCGTGTCGCCCGGATCCGTTTGGGCGACGGCTCCTCCCTGGTGCGCAAGCAGCCGCTCGGCCCGGGGGCGGCAGACCGGCTGCACAACGAGATGACGGTGCTGCGGCACTTGGACGGGCTCACCGGCACGCCCCGGCTGGCGGCCGGTGAGCCCGGCGACACGGCTTCACTGGTCCTGGTCGACTCGCCGGGCCGGACCCTCGCCGACCTGTACGCGCCGTGGGAGACCGGCGCCCTGCTGGAGCTGGCCGAGAACCTGGCCGAGGTGATCGCCGGCATCCACCGGCGCGGGGTGGTGCACCGCGACGTCAGCCCGGCGAACGTGCTGGTCGACGAGGCCGGTAAGCACCCCACCCTGATCGATTTCGAGATGGCCACCCTGCAGGCCGGGGCACCGGACGTCGCGGAGGAGGGTTTCGCCGGCACGCTGCCCTACCTGTCGCCGGAGCAGACCGGCCGCACCGGGCGCCCGGTCGACAACCGCAGCGACCTGTACGCGCTCGGCGCGACCCTCTACGAGATGGCCACCGGGAAGCCGCCGTTCGGCCGGGACCGGGAGCCGCTGGGCCTGATCCACGACCACCTGGCGAAGATGCCGGTGCCCCCGGCCGAGGTGAACCCGGCGATCCCGGCCGCCCTGTCGGCGATGATCCTGCGGCTGCTGAACAAGGAGCCGGACCGGCGTTACCAGAGCGGTGAGGGCCTCGCCCACGACCTGGCCCGGCTGCGGGCCGGCGCCGAGGTCACGCTCGGCGAGCGGGACTTCCCGATGCACCTGGCGGCCCCGCCCCGGCTGATCGGGCGGAACGCGCCGCTGGCCGCCCTGCACGGGCTGCTCGGCGAGACGACCGCCGGGGCCACCCTGCTGGCCCTGGTCACCGGCCCGCCCGGGGTCGGCAAGACGGCTCTGGTGGACCGGCTGCGGCCGGAGCTGGAGGAGGCCGGCGGCCGGTTCGTGCACGGCAAGTTCGACCAGTTCCACAGCGACGGTACGGGTGGCGCCGTCCAGCAGGCCTTCAACCACCTCGGGGAGCTGCTGCTGGCCGAGCCGGAGCACATCGTCGCCGGAACCCGGGAGCGGCTGCTGGCCGCCCTCGGCCCGGACGCCGCGATCATCACCGCTCTGATGCCACCGTTCGCCGCACTGCTCGGGATGCAGCCGGAGCCCGGGCTCGCCGACGACCCGCGCGCCCACTTCGCCCGGCTCCGCAAGGCATCGAAGACGCTGCTGCGCACGGTGGTGAGCACGGACCGGCCGGTGGTGTTCTTCCTCGACGACCTGCAGTGGGCGACCGGGTCGGCGTTCTCCTTCCTGGACGACGTGCTGGACCGGGCCGACGTACCCGGTCTGCTGGTGCTGGGCGCCTACCGGGAGGAGGAGGTCGACGCGGCGCACCCGCTCACCGCGGTGCTGGACCGGCTGCACCGGGACCGCGGCGACGCCGCCGAGGTGCGCCTGGACAACCTGAACGCCACCGATCTGGGGGTGCTGATCGCCGAGATGCTGCGGCTGCCGGAGGCCGGGCGGCTGGCCGATCTGCTGGCCGAACGCACCAGAGGCAACCCGTTCGACACCGTGGAGCTGCTGGGTGCCCTGCGCCGGGAGGGTGTCCTGGTGCCGGAGGCCGGCGGCTGGAGCTGGGATCCGGCAGCGGTCCGGGACTTCGTCGGGCACGGTGACGTGGTGGCGCTGCTCGGTGCCCGGATCACCGCGCTGCCCGCGGACACCCGCGAGGCCGTCGACATGCTCGCCTGCCTCGGCGGTGAGGTCGACCGGGAACTGCTCGGCGACGCCCTCGGCCCGGCGGTCGCCGACGGTCTCGTGGTGGTCGAACAGGAGCGGGCCCGGTTCCGGCACGACCGGGTGCAGCAGGCCGCGTTCGAGCGGCTGAGCGACGGCGAACGGGCCCGGCTCAGCCTGGCCCTGGCTCGCCGGCTCGCACCCGCCCCGGCGGCGGCCGGCCTCTACCTGGCCGCGATCGACCTGCTGGAGTCGGCAGGGCGGCAGGAGCGGCGGGCGGTGGTGACGCTGCTGCGCCGGGCCGCGGCCTCGGCCCGGATGGTCGCCAACCACGCGGCGAGCGAGACCAACATCGCGGCCGCGCTGCGCCTTCTGGACGACACCGATGCGGAGTACGCCGACACCCGGGCCGAGTGGCACGCCTCCCTGTTCGGGCTGGGCCGGTTCGACGAGGCCGACGTGGTCTTCGCCGAGTTGTGCACCGCGGACCGGGACCCGGTGTGGCTGGCCGGCCCGGTCGGTTTCCAGCTCGGTTCGCTCACCCACCGGCGGATGCTGCCGGAGGCCCTGCGCCTGGGCCTGGAGATGCTGAGCCGGCTCGGTTTCGAGGTGCCCGGCCCCGGCGAGATCGAGCCCCGCATCGGGACCGGACTGAGCGCCTTCCACCGGTGGCTGGCGTCCGCCGGTGCGGACGCCGACATGCCCGAGGTGACCGACAGCCGGATCCTGGCGGCCGCGCTGATGATCAACAGGATGGCCCCGGCCGCGTTCTTCGCCGACAAGACGCTGATGGCCTGGCTCGGGACGCTGGCCGGCGAACTGTGGTCCGGGCACGGCGCGAGCGCGCACCTGGCCGGCGCACTCGGCAACATCGGCGTGGTCACGATCGCCGGCGGCGGTGACTACGCGACCGCCTACCGGGCGACCTCGCACGTGCTGGCGGTGGCCACCCGGCTCGGCTTCGAACCGGCCGCCTCGCAGGTGAAGTTCCTGCACGCCCTGGCCGGTGTGCCCTGGTTCGAGCCGCTGGAGAACGCGGTCCGGATGACACACGACGCCCGCGACGGCCTGCTGCGCGGCGGCGACCTGCGCAACGCCCTCTACACCTACTACACCTCGGTGCCGCAGATGCTGGACGTCGCACCGGACCTGGAGGCGTTCAACCGGGAGGCGCAGGCCGCCACCGCGTTCGCCGACCGGATCGGAGCCGGGCACGACACCGCCATGTTCGTCACCGTGAACCGGTTCGTCCGGGTGATGCGGGGCCTGGAGTCCTTCGGTGCGGACGAGACGGGCGACGACGCGGCGGCCGGCTTCTACGCGGTGGTCCGGGCGCTGGCCGCCGCGATCTACGGCGACGACGCGGAACTGGTCCGGTACAGCCGGCACGCGAGCCGCCTGTTGCCGACCGTACCGGGTGTCTACCTGCACGTGCCGGGCAGTGTGGTGGCCGCCCTCGGCGCCGCGGTGACCGCCCGGACCACCACCGGGACGGAACGCGACGAGGCCCTGGCCGTGCTCGACCGGAGCCGGGACTTCCTGGCCGAACGGGCGGCCGGCCAGCCGGGCAACTTCCGGCATCTGTTCCACCTGGTCGAGGCGGTCCGGGCCGCGGTGCACGACGACTTCGGCACCGCTGCGGCCGCCTACGACGCCGCCATGTCCGACGCGGCGACAGCGGGCCGGTCCTGGCACGCGCCGCTGATCACCGAACTGGCCGCCCGGTTCTACCTGGACCACGGCCTGGACCACGTCGGTGCCCGGCTGCTCAGCGAGGCGATGCCCGGTTACGCCGCCTGGGGCGCGGCCGGCAAGGTGCACGCCCTGAAACGTGCCCACCCGTCGCTGCGGTCGGTCTTCGGCCAGCAGCCGGGGTCCCGCAGCGCGACCGCCAACGTGCAGAGCATCAACCTGTCCACCGAGGTGATCGACCTGATGGCGGTGCTGGAGGCGGCACGGGCGCTCAGCTCACTGCGTGACCTGGACGAGCTGCGAGCCCGGGTGAAGCAGGTGCTCGGCCAGATGACCGGGGCCACCGCGGTGCACCTGGCGGTCGGGGACGAGCGGACCGGCCGGCTGATGCTGCCCGCGGTCGGCGACCGGCCGGTGATGGACGTGGAGGAGGCGGGCCGGCTCGGGTTGCTGCCGTTGACCGCCATCCGGTACGCCGAACGCACCCACGAGACACTGCTGGTGGACGACGTGTCGCTGGACGACCGCGTCGGCAAGGACCGCTACCTGGAGGGCCTGGACCACTGCTCGCTGCTGATCGTGCCGATCGGGACGGGCCCCGCGCGCGGTGTGCTGGTGCTGGAGAACCGGCTGAGCCGCCGGGCCTTCTCGGGGCGGTCGGACGCGGTCGACATGATCGCCGGCCAGCTCACCGTATCCCTGGAGAACGCCCAGGTGTACGCCTCGCTGGAGCGTAAAGTGGCGGAGCGGACCGAGGAGCTCAACGAGATCAAGAACCGGCTCGAGCTGCTCACCGTCACCGATCCGCTGACCGGGCTGCCGAACCGGCGCAAGCTCAACGCGTTCCTGGACGAGACGTGGCAGCGTTCGCAGCGCTCCGGAGAGCCGGTCGGCGTCGCCATGATCGACATCGACAACTTCAAGAAGTACAACGACCACTACGGCCATCAGGGCGGCGACGCCTGCCTGCAGCAGGTCGCCAGCGCACTGCGTACCAGCGTCCGGTCCACCGATCTGGTGGCCCGCTACGGCGGTGAGGAGTTCTGCATCGTGATGCCCGGAGCAAACGACGAGAACGCCCTGGTAGTGGCCGAGCGAGCCTGCGAGGCGGTGGCCGAGCTGAGGCAGCCGCACGCGCTCGCCGAGTCCGGCATCGTCACGATCAGCGTCGGCGTCACCTCCGGCACGCCGACCGGCAACGGCGGGCCGGAACAGCTCACCAAACTCGCCGACGAGGCGCTGTACGAGGCCAAGAACGCCGGGCGCAACCGGGTCGTGGCCGGATGAGCTCACGGACCCGGCGCTGGCTGGTCGGCGTCCTCGTCGCCGCCCTCGCCGGGCTCTCCGGCTTCTCGCTGGTGGACAACTGGCGGCACGCCCAGATCGTCGGGGACCTGGTCCACGACGGTGACCACATGTCCGCCTACGACGAGGCCGCCTACCTGTCGACGTGGGAGATGGCGCTGATCCAGGCGAGCGCCAACGACCCGGGCGGCACGGAACGGCAGCAGTTGGTCAGCATCGACGACCGCACCTACCAGGCGATGCTGGACCTCGTCGACGCCTCCGACGAGCACGACGACGCTCAGGAGGCCGGCACCATCGCGCAGAGTCAGCTCAACATCCGCCAGGACATCAACCTGTACCTGGCGATGCTGGACCGGGGTGAGAACGCCAAGGCGATGAACCACCTGGAGACGGTCATCGAACCCGCGTACGCCCGGATCTCCTCCCGGTTGCTGGCCCTGCACGACAAGCACTACACCCGCTTCCACGCCAACCACGACATCGCCGAGGCCAACTCGGCCCGGCTGGTGTGGGCCGGGGTGATCTCGTTCGGGCTGACCCTGATCGTGCTGGCGCTGTTCGGCTGGACCATGCGCGCCCACCGCCGGCAGGTGGAGGCGATGGCGGCCACCGACCTGCTCACCGGGCTGCCGAACCGGGCCGCGTTCACCGCCCGCCTGCACCGCGAACTGGCCGTCGCCCGGCCCGCCGACACACTGCCCGGCATCACCGTGCTGACCGTCAACATCAACGGATTCCGGCACGTCAACGACCAGCTCGGCCCGCACGTCGGGGACCGGCTGCTGGCCGAGGCCGGCTGGCGGCTGGCCGCCGTGGTCCGGGACACCGACCTGGTCGCCCGGATCGGCGGCGACGAGTTCGCGATCCTGCTGCACGACCTGGACCCGGCCCGTGCCGACGTGGTCGTCACCCGGCTGCGGGACGCCTTCGACGAGTCGTTCCAGCTCGACGACATCACCGTCGACCTGGAGGTCAGCATCGGGGCGGCGACGGCTGCCGCCGACGATGACGTGAGCACCCTGCTCGGGCACGCCGACAGCGCCCTGCACGACGCGAAACAGCAGCACGACGCCTTCCGCCGGTTCGACGGCACCGCCACCCAGGACAGCACCGACCGGCTCACCCTGCTCGGCGACCTGCGGCGCGGGCTGACCGACGCCGCCCAGTTCTCGCTGCACTACCAGCCGAAGATCCGGCTCTGCGACGGCACCCTCGCCGGGGTGGAGGCCCTCGCCCGGTGGAACCACCCGGTCCGCGGGCCGGTGCCGCCGGGCCAGTTCGTGCCGGTGCTGGAGACCACGAGCCTGATCCACCCGTTCACCGAGCGGGTCCTCGACCTGGCGCTGCGGCAGGCCCGGGAGTGGCTGACCGCCGGCCACCGGATCCCGGTGGCGGTGAACGTGTCCACCCGCAGCCTGCTGGACGCCACCTTCCCGGGCCGGCTGGCCGCCCTGCTCAAGTCCACCGGGGTGCCCGGTGAGCTGCTGTGCATCGAGATCACCGAGTACACGGTGATGTCCGACCCGACCACCACGATCGACGCCCTGCGCAGCATCCGCGCGCTCGGGGTGAAGACGTCGATCGACGACTTCGGCACCGGCTACTCGTCACTGTCGTACCTGAAACTGCTGCCGGTCGACGAGCTGAAGATCGACAGGTCGTTCGTGATGGACATGGTCGACGACCCCAGCAGCCGGGCGCTCGTCGCCTCGGCCGTGGACCTGGCCCACAACCTGGGGCTGACAGTGGTCGCCGAAGGGGTCGAGGACGTCTTCACCGCACAGGCCCTGAGCGGTCTCGGCTGTGACACCGCCCAGGGTTACCACTTCGCGAAGCCGGCCCCGGCCGCCGACCTGGACGCCCGGTTCCTGCAACCGGAGCCGGTGGTCTGATCGGATCCGGTCAGGGCTTCGGGCGACCGCGCCCAACTCGTCACCGGACGATCAGATGGCCGCTCATGTCGACGTCGAGCGCGGTCTCCCGTACCGCAGCCTCGGGGTGTGCCCGCAGCGTGAGCACCAGCGACCGCCACCGGCCCGGCCAGCCGTGCGCACCGCCCCGCCCGGCCAGAGCGACGGCGAGCAGTCCCCCGGCCAGGTCCCCGCGCGCGGCCAGCCGTTCCGCGGTGGCCGGCACGTCCGCCGGATCGTCGTGGTCGCGGGCCGGGACGGTGAGCCGGGCGGCCGTCACCGGATGACCGGCGCACCGGTCGGCGACCTCCTCCAGCCCGGACAGCCCGCCGAGGTGCAGCAGCGCGGTGACAGCCGGCCGGAACAGCCCGGGCCGCCCGGTCAGCTCCCGCAGCACGTCCCTCTCCGCCGACCAGTCCACCGTCCGGGGCCGGCTCGCGCGGTCGGCGGTGAGGGTCAGAAACAGACACAGGCGGCGGTACGCGGGACGATCACCGGCCGTCTCCCCGGGCCGGTCACCGGCCGCGTCCAGGTCGGCCAGCCGCAGCAGCACGGCACGGAGGTCCCCGGCGCCGAGCACTCGCAGCCACTCCCCCGGCTCGACCGGCGGCTCGTCCAGATCGGTCAGGTGCTCCAGCGCGAGCGCGCCCACCGCACCGGTCCACGGCGCCCACCGCGGCAACCGCGCACGGGCCTCCCGGCGCACCGCCCCGTCCGCGGAACGGCAGGCCGCGGCGATCAGTGCCGCATACCGCTCCCGGTAGCGTCCGGCGATCAGCCACGGGTCGGCGCCGAGTACCGCCCGCCGCTCCGCCCGGCCACCGTCCCCGGCCGCATTTCCGTCTCCGGCCGCCGTTCCGTCCCCGGCCGCGGCCAGGATCGTCCAGCTCGCCGCGGTCTCCAACCGCTGCCGGGCCGCCGACACGATCGCCGCGCGCACGTCCGGGTGGGCCGACGGCTCGGCCCGCGCGTCCCGCAGCACCGCGATCACCTCCGGCCCGCCGTACCGGCCGAGCAGGCGGGCCGCCTCCTTGCGGCTGGTGACCTTGACCCCGTCCGGGGCGGTGAGCAGCGGGATCAGCAGCTCGGCGAGCCGGGACGGCGGCACGTCGGCGGCGGCCCGGCCGGCCGCGTACAGCGCGACCCGGGCCCGGTCGTCCCCGGCCCGGGCCAGCAGCGTGGTCAGGACGGCGCCCGGTGCCTCGGTCCACACCAGGCCGGCGAGCGCGGCCTCGGCCAGCGGTGTCTCCGGCGAGTCCAGGTAGCTCAGCAGCAGCTCACGGCCGGGGCCGGGCACCCGGGCGGCGGCGCCCAGCGCGCCCGCCCGCTCCCACACCGACAGTCCCGGATCGCCGGCCCGGCGGCGCAGCAGCTCCACGAACCGGGCCCGTTGTCGCGGCAGCCAGCGTTCCGGGCGGGTGTCCCGGGGCAGCCAGTCCTGCCCGTCGTTGAGCAGCCGGCCGCGCGGCGGGGTGTCCAGGACCAGGTCGAGCAGGTCGGTCCGGTTGCCGTCGACGGTCTCCCAGACCCGGTCCACGGTGACCGTGGACGGATCGGCTGCCAGCAGTGCCGCGACCCGGCGCGGCCGCTCGCGCGGGTCGTCCAGCCACCACCCGATCGCCTGCCGGACCACACCCGGGGTCCACTCCGGCCCGGTCGCCCGGCCCAGCAGTTCCTGCAGCTCCGGCACGTTCCGGGCGCGTTTGCCGAGGGCCCGGGTGAGCGCGAACAGCGCCCGGCTGTCGCCCCGGTCGAAGGCAGCGGTCACCCAGCCGCGCAACCGGTCGAAGACCGTCGACTCCTGCCCGCGGCGCAGCTCCGGCCCGAACCGGCGCAGCGCCGGCTCCCGGCCGTCGGCGGTGGTCAGATCGATGGTCAGCAGTGCCCACTCGCGCAGCTCGGGGACGTCGACGTGCCGGCGCAGGGTCTCCACGGCCAACCCGGACAGGGCGTGCAGGACGGCCCGGCCGGTGTCCCGGGCGTCGACGGCGTCGGTGACCACCCGGGTCAGCGGCCCGGCGCTGTCCGCGGTGAGCAGGCCGGCCAGCCGGGTCAGCGCGTTCAGGGCGGGCCGGCGGACCGGTTCCTGCTCGTTGCGCAGCCGGGGCAGCAGGGCCAGCACCTCGGCGGCGGCTCGCGGGTCACGGGACCGGTGAGCCGCGGTGACCAGCGCCGTCCACGCCTCGGCCCGCTCCTTCGCGGCGCCGGAGCGCAGCCGGGCGACGGCCGCCGCGGACGCCTGCGGCCAGTCCAGGAAGCCGGTCCAGAGCAGGGTCCGGGCCTCGTCGCCGCGCACGCCGGGCAGGGTGAGGACACGGGTGGCCACCCGGATCCGGTCGGCCCGCGGCAGCACGTCGATCACCGTGGGGTCCGGGACGTCCGCCGCGGACGG
>DATMVU010000571.1:0-26271 GCA_035562875.1 Actinoplanes sp.
AGCACCGGAAAGTGGCCGGATCAGCCCCTGAGACAACCGCTGTGATCTCGCGCACCGCTCGGGATCCGCTTCGACGCGCCCGGCCTCAGCGCTTGGCCGGTTTGGTGATGACGGTGGTGATGATCTGCCCCGCACCGTCCCGGCGCACCTGACAGGTCAGCAGCACCTTGCCCGCCTTCGCCTTCTTCTTCCCGGTGGCGGTGCTGAACCGGCCGGTTCCGGCGACGTCGAAACCACCGGCGACGGCAGTGGGTTCGCCGACGTCGACGCCGGTCAGGACGTTCGACTTGATCCGGCGGTCAGCGATCAGGGCGGCTTGCAGGCCCCGGTTCACCTCGTTGACCAGGGCGGCCTCGCACCGGTCACCGGCTTCGGCGGCCGTCAGGTCCGGCACCACCGTCATTCCGGAGACGACCAGGAAGAGCCGTACGCCGAGAACCGACAGGCCGGCGAGCACCACACCGATGACCGCCGTCCACAAGGCGAGCCGGAACAGCCGCCGATTCCTCGGCTTCGGTTCCGGCTGGTGGCCGGCGGCGTTCAGCGTCCCACCGAACAGGTTCGGCGCGATCGACGGCAGCCCGTACTGCCCGGGCTGCACAGCGGCGTGCGAAAGCTGCGGCGCGACAAAACCCGGCGCGGGCTCAGGCGCGAAGGCCGGCCCGGCAAAACCCGCCCCCGCGGAGGCCGGCCCAGCGAAACCCGCCCCCGCGAAGGCTGTCCCGGCGAACCCGGGAAAGCCCGGATCAGCACCGAATCCCGGAACGGCGGACCCGGAAGAGCCCGGCTGAGCGCCGGAACCCGGGGCGGCGGGTGAGAAGGCAGGACCGGCGAAGGCCGGCGGGCGGTCCGGAGCCTCGGCGGTACCGAGTGACCGGGGCACGTGCGAGGGCCGGTCCGGCGTCTGCGATCGCGGCATGAACTCCGCGCTTCCGGGCATCCCGGCCGACGACAGGGACCGCGGCGCGAACGCGGGGTGATGCTCCGGGCCGGAAGACTGCGTGGCACCACCCGGCGTATGGGGAACGGTCACGTCGGCTCCTCGGTCCGGGCGGGCCCGGCGAGCCCGTCGGGGCATAGTTCGGCCGTGAGGCGCCGCTACTGAGGAGCCGGAATCTGTCAGACGGGGAGCAATCCGAGGCCGCTCCGGTGACGGCGGCCCCGGCTCAGACCGAACTGAAGACCCAGGCCGAACCGAGAGACGCTCAGGAGACGAGCGAGGGACGGCGGGGTACGGGGCGAGACCGGCTCACCCCGTACCGGCGCAATGGGAATTAAGCGCGCCCACCGGAGACCGTGACCTGGCGGCGGGCCAGGTCGGTCAGGATCTCGCTGGTGGAGGACGTGCCGAAACGCGTCACGCCGACTCCGGCCATCGCGATCATCGCGTCCAGGGTGCGCACCCCGCCGGAGGCCTTGACCTGCACCTTGGGCGAGACGGCCGAGCGCATCAGGGCCAGGTCGTCGATGGTGGCGCCCTTCGGGGCGAAGCCGGTGGAGGTCTTCACGAAGGCAGCGCCGGCCCGCTCGGAGGCCCAGCACGCGGCGAGTTTCTGCTCGTCGGTGAGGTAGGCGGTCTCCAGGATGACCTTGACGTGGGCGGCTCCGGCAGCCTTCACGATCATGCCGATCTCCTGCTCGACGGCGGCGATGTCGCCGGAGCGGAGCCAGCCGATGTTGAGCACCATGTCGATCTCGGTGGCGCCCTGGCTCACTGCCAGCTCGGTCTCGGCGACCTTGATCGCGGTGGCGGTGTCACCGTGCGGGAAGCCGATCACCGTGCCGACGGCGACGTTGGTGCCACGCAGCAGGTCCACGGCGACGGACACGTCGGCGGGGCGGACGCAGACCGAGGCGACGTCGTATTTCTTGGCGATGGCGCAACCCTCGCGCACGTCTTCGAGGGTGAACTCGGGCCGGAGGATGGAGTGATCGATCATCTTGGCGATCTGCGGCACGGTGAAGTTCATGAGACCGGACATTAGCTGTCTAGACAGGTAGCTGTCTAGACAGCCTGTGCGAACTTGTAGTGTGTGCCTCATGTCCGGGAATCCCGATTTCGCACCGCGCTACTTCCGCATCGAGCAGGAGCTACGCGGCCTGATCGCCAAGTCCCGGCCGCACGACCCGCTGCCGTCCGAACCCGAGCTGGCCCGCGAGCACGGCGTCAGCCGGATGACCGCACGCGCCGCCGTCACCCAGCTCGTCAACGACGGCCTCGTCTACCGCGCGCCCGGCCGCGGCACCTTCGTCGCCGTGCCCAGCGGGCCACGCCGTGCCGACCACCTGATCCGGCTCAGCGAGGAGATCCGCAAGCTGGGCAAACGACCATGGGCCAAAGTGGTGGTCGCCCGGCTGCGACCACCGACCGCCATCGAGTCGACCCGGCTCCGGCTCCGCAAGGGCGACGTCTACGCCATCCACCGGGTCCGGTTCGCCGACGACGAGCCGATCGCGTTCGAACGCGCCATCTATCCCGGGACCATCGCCGGGCTCCTCGATCATGACCTGTCACAATCGGTCCACGAGGCGCTGGTCACGCTCGGGCACACCCCGGTTCGCGGGACGTCGACCATCGGTGCCCAGTCCGCCACCGAGGAGGACGCCGGAGAACTGGGCGTCCCGGTCGGCTCGGCCCTGCTGGTCGAGGAACGGTTGATCCTCGACCAGAATGAACGGCCGCTCGAACTCAGCGAGTCACGCTACGCCGGGAACCGGTACCGCCTCGACGTCGCCTTCGGTGTGGAGCCGCTGGTTCAGTAGGTGCAGCGGGGCCGCGGCGATCGTCGTGGTCTCCAGCGCCGTCCAGTAGGCTGCCGCCTGTTCCGGCTGCACCGGCCCGGTGACCAGCGGCAACCCGGGAACCGTCGCGTGCAGCAGCGACTCCAGCTGACACGACGCGATCGAACCCGGCAGATGTGTGTCGATCGCCGGCAGGCCCTCCGCCGCGGTCCGGCGCGTTTCCCCGCAGTCGAGCAGCCCACCGCCGACGATCAGCACGTCACCGCGCTCCCGCATCCGGGTCAGCGCCCGCGCGGTGTCGAAGCAGTGCGGGAACGAGTCGTCGACCAGGATCGTGCCCGGTTTCAACCGGTCCACGTCCAGGGTTCCCGGGCCGCCGCTGGTCGCGGCCACGATGACATCCGCCCGGTAGACCGCGTCCGGCCCGTCCGTGGCGATCTCCACCGGCACCTCCAGGGACTGGGCCAGATCGGTCAGCCGCCCCGCCGCCGACGGCAGATCACACAGGATCAGACCGGCCGGCGGTTCCGGCGCCCGCGCCAGCAGCAGCCGCAGCGACGACGTCCCGATCGAACCCACCCCCAGGATCGCCACCACACAATCCCGCAGCTCACGGCCCTGCGAGGCGAGCGCGGCGACGGTGGTCCGGACGACCGAGGCGGCGGTCACCGCATGGCCGGTGGTCAGATCAACACCCGATTGCCGGTACGCGCGGAGCGCCGTCCCGTAGCCGGTCAGTGCCGGGATCATGCCCGCCAGCGACACGGTACGCGCGCCCAGCTCCGCGGCCAGGTCGACACCGGCGGCGACGTCCCGGGCCAGCCCGTCCGCACCCAGCTCGTCCGCGAACCGCGGCACCGCCACGAACCCCGACCGGCCCACCGGCGTCTGTACCGTCTCCACCAGCCGGGGCCGCCCACCGGGGAAGAGCAGCGCCCGCAGGCTCTCCCGGTCCAGGGCCGGCAGCAGCTCCCGCATCGGCGAGGGCAGCGCCGTGGCCATCGTGTGCAGGAGGGCGGGCGACGGCAGATAGCCGACAAGCGCCGCGTCCAGCACCCCCTCCCGACTCAGATCCCGCTGCATCGCTCGGGCGAGCCGGTCCAGCCGGTCCTGTGGGAGACGGCCGCGCAGCGTCAGGCGCAGGCCGCCCTCGACCGGACGGGCCGCGAGCAGAACCTCGGTGCCCGGCGGGACCGCCAGGTCGGCATCCGCGTCGTCCCAGGTCAGGGACAGTGTTCTGCCCTCCGGGGCCGGGTTGAACCGGAGGTGGGTGAAGAAGTAGCGCCAGCCGTGCGGTGCGGTGAAGGTCCGGCTGCGAGCCTCGATGACGGCGGCGGCCGTCTCGGACAGGGTCGTCTCGGACAGGGTCGCCCCGGGCACCCGGACCGCGACGGCTGTGGCGCACGGGCCGAAGATGCGGGTCAGGTCCCGCAGAGAGTGATCACGACCGGTCACCGCCACCCCGATCGTCGGGTCCGGGTCGCCCAGCACCCGGGTCAGTGCCTGCCGGAAGGCCACCAGCACCGGGACGAACGAGGTGACTCCGGCATCGGCGGCCAGTCTCTGCAGCTCCCGGACGTTCCGCTCGGGGATCGTGACACCGGCGGTGGCGATCTCACCGCCGGCCGGGAACGGTTCGCCGTCGTGCGGGGCCACCTCCGGCTCGATCGTGTCCAGCAGAGACACGTAGTCACGGAACGTGGAACGCAGCGCGGGCAGCGTCTCCCCGTCGTAAACGGCCAGCAGTTCCCGCATCAGCAGGTCGACGCTGTAGCCGTCACCGACCAGATGGTGGGCGTGCACCATCAGGACGTGCTCGTCCGGGCCGTAGCGGAGCAGCCGCAACCGGACCAGCGGCCACTCCGCCGGATCGAAACGATGCTCCCGTTCGGCGGCCAGTTCCTCGGCCACCGGACCGGGCTCCCCGGTGTAGCCGACGGTCAGCCGCGCCGCGGCGATCTCCCGCTGCACCGGGGGCCGGGTGTCCTTCGGGAAGACGGTGCGCAGCATCGGATGCCGGTCCACCAGCAGGTCCACCGCCTGCTGGAAACGGTCCGGATCCAACGGTCCCCGCAGGCGTGGTGCCGCGAGCCAGGTGGACGGGGCGCCCACCGCGTCGGCCAGCAGGAAACCACGCTGGGTCGGGCTGACCGGATGGTCGCCACCGTCGGCACGAGCACCGCCGACCTCGTCGTCAGCGGTCACGGCGTCGATCGTGGTGGCCAGGGCGGCGAGGGTGCGGTGGTGGTACAGGACTGTCGGGCGGGGCAGCGCGGGCCGGTGGTCGGCCAGGGCGGCGAACAGGTCCAGTACGCCGATCGAGTCGCCGCCGAGTGCGAAGAAGTCGTCACCGCGGCCGACCTCGCCGACTCCCAGTTGCCGTTTCCACAGTTCGGCGAGCAACAGCTCGGTCGGGGTCATCGGCTCGGCCGGAGCAGTCGGCTCGGCCGGAGCATTACGAGACGAACCGGACAGGGCGGTTCGGTCGATCTTGCCGGTGGGGGTCAGGGGCAGCACCGGCATCAGGTGGATACGGCCGGGGATCAGGTAATCCGGAAGCAGAGTCCGTAAGTGCGCTCGCAATGCCGGAGCCTCGATCGCGGTCGACTGCACCCAGGCGATCAGGCGGCCGGCTTCGACACCGACAGCCACCCGCTCCACCGACGGGTGCCGACGGAGAACCTCCTCCACTTCGGCCGGCTCGATCCGGTGACCGTTCAGTTTCACCTGGTCGTCGAGACGGCCCCGGAACCACAGAACCCCGTCCGTGTCGAGATGACCACGGTCGCCGCTGCGATACCAGCGCCGGCCCCCGCGTACGACAAAAGCCTTCGACGTCTGCTCTTGATCGTCGAGGTAGCCGGCCGCCAGACCCACGCCGCCGATCTGGATCTCACCGTCGACCACCTCGATCGTCGCGCCACCGACCGGACGGCCGATCGGCAGGCGGGTGACGTCGTCGGCGGGCCGGGAGTCGATCAGATGCCAGGTGGCGTTGATGGTGGTCTCGGTCGGGCCGTAGAGGTTGGTGATCCGCTGACCGGGGCCGAGCAGGTCGAACCAGCGGCGCACGTGGGCCGGGGACAGTTCCTCACCACCGACGTGCACCCAGCGGAGCCGGGACAGCCCATTCCTGATCCTCCCCGCGGCCGGTTTCTCGGCGGTGCTCAGGAGTCGTTCCCAGAGTGTCGGTACCGAACTCCAGACGGTGACCTCGTCGCGTTCCAGACGTTCGGCCAGTAGTTCCGGATCACGAACGGTGTCCCGGTCCCAGGCCACCACCGTCGCCCCCACCAGCAGCGGGGCGAGGATCTGCCGGACCGAGGCGTCGAAACAGATCGACGCGGTCTGCGCCAGCCGGTCCCCCTGGCGGTAACCGAAGGTGGTGATCGCCCAATCCAGGTAGTTGATCATGGAGTGGTGAGTGCCGGCGACACCCTTCGGGCGCCCGGTGGACCCCGAGGTGAAGATTACGTACGCGGTATCGCCTGGTTTGCTCCCGACGTCCAGGCCTTCCGCCGCTGCACTCTCCGTGCCCTCGTTTCCCCGGCTGTCGCTCGCCGCGCTCCCGGCCTCCGCAACCCCGGCCTCCGCGATGTCGATGGCCTCCGCGACCCCGGTCTCCGCGATGTCGATGGCCTCCGCGATGTCGATGAAAGGCAGACCGATGGCCTTCGCGGCGTCTCGTGTGCTGGGATCGCAGACCACGACTCCGGCACCGGCGCGTTCCAGTTGGCTCGCCAGGCGGGCCGGCGGGTGGGTGGCGTCCACCGGAACCCAGCCGGCACCCGCCTTGAGGATGCCGACCACGCCGATGACGGTGTCCGCACCCTGCCCGGTGAGCAGTCCGATCCGACCGGACCGGACCGTCCCGGGCACGGCGGCCGCGGCAACGGCCAGCCGACTCGCGAGCCGGTCGGACATCACGTCCAGCTCGCGGTAGGTGAGCGGCACCCCATCGGTCAGCACGGCGATCACGTCCGGCGTGCGCCGGCACTGCTCCCGGATCCGCGCCACCACACCCGTCGTCGCCACCTCATCGGAGGCCACAACTCCGCCGGCCGCGGTGTGGATCTCGGTCAGGTGGTAGGTGGCGAGGCGTTCGATGGTCTGCGGGGTGAACAGGTGGGACGGGTAGTTCCAGGAGAAGTGCAGCGTCCCGTGTGCCTCGAAGCAGACCAGACCCAGCCGGGTGGAGGCGGAGGCTGTTCCGGCGGTGGTGGCGCGGACGGTCGTGGTGGTGGTGCCGGTTCCGGGGAAGCGGGCGAAGCTGAAGCTTGCCGGGCTTGCGGTTCGCGGGCCGGTGGTGCCGGCGGCGAGCATCCGGGCCACGTCCACTGTGGAGATCGAGCCGTGTTGTTCGGCGACCAGCCAGCTGTCCCGGAGGCGGGCCGCGAGCGCGGTCACGGATTCGGCCGGGCGCACGCCGGCGAGCAGGGGCAGGGTGTCGGCGAACGGCCCGACCATGCGGTCGATCCCCGGCAACCGGGCGGTCCGGCCGGCCCGTGCCACCGACACCGGCACCTCGTTCTGCCCACTCCACGCAGCCAGGCATCGGGCATAAACCGCCAGGAGCAGATGAAAGACCGAGACTTCGGCGGTACGGGCGATCACGGTCAGCGCGCGGGTGGTCTCCTCGTCGAGAACCCGCTGATGTACGGCGTATGGGCCCCGTGGTTCCGCCCCGGCATCACCGTCGTACGGCAGCGCCAGCCCGGGCCAGCCGGCCAGCACCGCCTGCCAGTGATCTCTATCGGTCACGGTGGGTGGGGTTCGCCGTGCTTCGTGATCCGCGAACGTGGTCGCCGGCTCCGCGCCCGGGGCGGCACCGCGGTAGAGCGCCCACAGTTCGTCCCCGAGAACCGCGAGGCTGAACCCGTCGGCTGCCGCATGGTGCACCACCACGATCAGTTCCGATCCGGCGAGCACCGCCCGGATCGGTGCCTCCCGCGTCAGGTCGAACGGCCGGTTCCGTGCCTCGGCGTCGATCTCCTCGACCGGGCCGTCCGCCGTGCTGAACCAGACCGGTGGTCCTGTCGGTGCCGGGCCGAAGTGCTGGCCGTCCGGGCCGAACCGGACCCGCAGCATCGGGTGACGGCGTTCCAACTCGGCGAACGCCGCGCCGAGACGGATCGTGTCGACCGGCTCGGACAGACTTTGCCTTACGTAGGCGTACGCCGAAATCTCGGGGTAAAGACGACCTGTCGTGACAAAAGCCTGTTGCACCGGACTGAACCCGAACACTCCCGGACCGGCCAGGTGACCGGCGAGTTCACCGATGCTCCGATGCTCGAAGAAGAGCGTGGTGGACAGGGTCCGGCCCAGCCGGGTCTCCAGGTCCTTGACCAGGTCGACGGCGGTCAGCGAGTCCAGTCCGAGGGTCAGGAACGGCTCGTCCACCCCGATGCTGTCCGGTTCCCGTTCCAGCGGCCCGGCCAGCATCTCCCGGAGCACCCCGACCAGAGCCGCCCGATCCGGTCCAGCGGAGACCGCCACCTTCGTGCTCCGATCGGCGGACGCGGAGGCTTCGCGGCGAGGCCCGGCCCGGCCCGGCGACGCGGAAGTGGGAACGGAAGCAGGCGTTTCACGGCGGAGCTCGGCCGGGCCCGGAGACGTGGAAGCGGGCACCGATCGGCTGGGGGCCGGAGTGACCAGGACCTGGGGCGTGTCGAGAGCGACAGCAGCCCAGAGGACATCCGGAAGTCGCTCGATCGGCAGACCGTCCGTGTCCACCGCATGGCCGGCGGCCAGCCCCGCCCCGGCCAGGGCCGGCAGGTTGATCGCCACGAACGGCTGGCCCGCTGCACGGCGGGACGCGGCGAAACTGTCCAGGTAGAGGTTTCCGGCGACGTAGTCACCGACCGCCCCGGCCAGGCCCGGCAGCACCGACGACACCGAGGACAAGGCCACCACCAGCGGCATCGCGGTGCCGTCGGCCGTGTGCCGGGCCGCCAGCGCGCGAGTCAACAGCTTCGTCCCGCGAACCTTCGCGGCCAGTCCGGCGGACACCTCGGCCGGGGTCTTCGACCGGAGGCTGCCCGGCCGGACCGTTCCGGCGGCCTGCACGACCACGTCGAACCGGCGACCGGCGACCAGGGCGGCGACCTGATCCGGTGCCGTCACGTCGGTGACCAGGTAGTCGGCGGTGGCACCCAGGCTCCGCAGTTCGTCCAGGAGCGCGACCGGTTCAGCGGAACGACCGGCCAGCAGCAGCCGGGGCCGGCCGCGCCGGGCCAGGTCACGGGCGATCACGGTACCCGCCGCACCCGCGCCGCCGACGATCAGATAGCTGCCGTCGGCGGGCGGGACGAGCCGCCGGACCGGTGCCGGCGCCGGAACGAACTCCCGGGCCGAACGCCGGCCACCACGCCACGCGACGACCTCGGCCGGGCCGGCGGTGAGCGGCATCGTGCGTTCGACGGCGAGAGCTGCCCGGCGCTGCTTCTTCGAATCCGACGAACTCAGGTCGACGATCCGGACGGCAGCCGCCCGGTTCTCGTCGGCGAACGCCATCGCCAGCCCCGCCCACACCGCATGCCGGGGGTGGGCGGTGCCACCGTCGACCGCGTACAGATCCCTGGTCACCAGCAGGAGGCGGGCATTCCCGGGTACCGCGGTGATCGCGGCCAGCGCAGCAGCGACACCACCGTCCCCGGCGTGCACCACCCGATCCGCCGCCAGCGTCCCCACCTGTGCTTCCACCGGCCTCTCCCCCTGCGGCTCGACCGGGGGGTGAGCGCGGGGCGCGGCGGTCCAGAGCGGAACGGAGAGACTGCCGGCTGTCGTCTCCGGACGGTCGGTGATCCAGTGACGGCGGCGCTGGAACGGGTAGGCCGGAAGATCCACCCGGATGGTGCCGGCGTCCAGAACCGTGCGGTCCAGGCGCGCACCCCGCTGCCACAGGGTCCCGGCCATGGCCAGCAGGTCCGATGCGGTACCGGCTGCCGGTCCCCGTACCGGAGAGAGCAGAGTGGCCCGCGCGCCCACCTCGACCAGCGTGTCGAACCCGGCCGCGCGCAGCCGGTCGACCACCTCCACAACCCGGCCCGGTCGCGCCTCCTCCGCGTCGAACCGGGTCAGCCACTCCCCCGTCCTGGAGCTGAACAGCGGAATCGTTCCGGGACGCGGGGCCGGCAACGGGCCGGGCGTGCCATCGGCACGGTGCCTGGCCAGCAGAACCGCCTCAACCGGGGTGAGGTGACCCGCCACCGAGGCTGCCGCGAGTTCGGCGGGACCCCAACCGGTCACGGCGTCGGGGCGGATCCCGTGGGCGGCCAACTGTGCGGACAGCGCCACCCCCACAGCGACCAGCAGCGGAGCGGTCACCTCCGGGGCCGCCAGATCCTCGGCCGGCACCCCGGGATCGGTGCACCACGCGGTGAGCGGACGGCCGGAGATCAGCCCGGCCGCCGCCGACACCTCGTCGAGGACGGTGCGGAAGACGGGGGCGTTCCGGTACAGTTCCTCGCCCGTGCCGGGTCGCACCGGGTCCGGGCCGCCGAACACGAACACCACCCGGGCCGGACGGCTCACCGGCGGTCCCGGCTGCACCGCCGCCAACCGCCCCGGGAGATCCTTTCCGGTCACCAGCGCCAGCCGGTACGGGCCATCGTCCCGGGCGGCCGCCGCCGTCGCGCAGACATCCGCCGTCCGCAACTCCGGATGCTCCCGCAGATGCGCGGCCAGCTCGGCGGCAGCGGCCCGGAGCGCGACAGCCGACCGTGCGGAGAGCGTGAGCAGACACGGGCCATCGACCGGTTCCCCCACGACCGGGGCGGGTGCCGGTGCCGGTGCGGCGGACAGGATCACGTGTGCGTTGGTGCCGCCGAACCCGAACCCGTTGATCCCGGCCGTGTGCGGTGCCGTCCAGGGTTGCGCCTCGGTGGCCACCTGGAAACCCGCGGCGGCCAGGTCGAACCGGGGTGACGGCCGGTCGTGGTGCAGCGACGGTGGAACCCTGCGGTGCTGCAGAGCGAGGATCACCTTCACCAGGGCGGGCAGGCCTGCCACGTTCAGCAGATGGCCGATGTTCGTCTTCACCGAACCCAGCAACCGGAGCCGGCCGCCGGCGAGCGGAGGGAACGCGTGCGCCAGCGATCGGGCCTCGATCGGATCACCCACCACGGTTCCGGTGCCGTGCGCCTCCAGATAGGTGACCTCGGCCGGGTCCACACCGCTGTCCCGGTACGCGTCGGCGATCACCTGCTGCTGCCGCAACGGGTTCGGGGCCATCAGGCTCAGCGAACGGCCGTCGTTGTTCACTGCGCTACCCCGGACCACGGCCAGGATCCGGTCACCGTCCACATCGGCGAGCCGGGTCAGGACCAGTGCCGCGCCGCCCTCACCGGGAACGAACCCGTCCGCCCCGGCCGCGAACGCCCGGCACCGCCCGGTCGGGGACAGTGCCTGCGCCTGCGCCAGCAGGGTCTCACCGGTAGCGGTCAGGTTCAGGTTGACACCACCGACGACGGCGATGTCACAGTCCCCGGCTTCCAGACTGCGCCGGGCCAGATGCACCGCGACCAGCGCCGACGAGCAGGCGGTGTCCACGGCCACGGCGGGACCGTGCAGATCCAGCAGGTGCGCGACCCGGGCCGCGATCAGGTTCCGCAGCGTCCCGGTGAGGGCATGCGGCCCGTCTCCCGCACCGGCCGCGGTCACGAGTTCCGGGTAGGCGCTCTCACCCACCGCCGCGAAGACGCCGATCCGCCTGCCGTGTCTGCGGGGGCCTGCGTATCCGGAGCGTTCGAGGGCTTCGTGGGCGAGTTCCAGGAAGATCCGGGCGTGTGGGTCGAGCAGGCGGGCCTCGTCCTCGTCGATACCGAAGAACTCGGCGTCGAATCCGGCCGGGTCGTCCAGGAAAGCGCCGTGACCACCACCGGGCCAGCGGTTCACCGTCGTGACGCTGTCCCGGCCTGCCAGCAGGTCGTCCCAGAACTCCTCCGGCGAATCCGCTCCCGGGAACCGGCACGCCATGCCGATGACCGCCAGTCCCCGTGACTCCGCCACCCGATCCACGTCGCCACCCGGCGCGGGGAGAGCGGCCGGCGCGCAGGTTGTGGGAGTGACGGATGCTGCGGGTGTGGCAGCCGAAGGTGCGGCGGCGGCGTTGCTGATGGGGGTGGGGGTGGGATCGACTCGGGGCACAGCCCCGGCCGCGAGCAGGTGGTCGGCGAGGGCGGTGACGGTGGCGCAGTCGCGGAGCATCGCCGGTTCGAAGGTGCGGCTGAACCGGTCCTCCAGAGCGGCCAGCACCTCCATCGCCCCCAGCGACGATCCGCCGATCGCGAGGAACCGGTCGTCCGGGCCGATCGTCGCCGCCGGGATCCGCAGCACTCCGGCCCAGATCTCCCGGACGATCCGCTCCATCCCGGTCCGCGACACCGGCGAGGCGGACGGCGCGATGACCACGGCCGGAAGGGTGGGAACGGGCAGAAGGGTGGCAACGGCCGGGGGCGGTGCGGTGGGCGAGGCAAGCACGCTGGGCGTGGACGGCGGGACGGATGGGGAGGGCGGGGTGGTGAGGCGGTCGCGGAAGGGGTGGCGGCGTAGTTTGCCGCTGGTGGTTCGGGTGAAGGTGCCGGACGGGACCACCTCGACGTGGACCCGGTCGTAGGCCAGGGCTTCGGCCACCCGGCTGCGGATCAGCGCGGTCAGCACGGGCGGGTCGGGCCGGACCGCGGGGGCCGCCACGAAGACGGCCACCTGTTCGCGGCCGGAGTCCGGGTCGGGGGCGCCGACGACGGCTATCGGGCCGGGGTTGAGGCCGGGGGTGGCGGCGGCCACCTCCTCCAGGTCTGCGGCATGGAAGTTGCGGCCGTTGACGAACAGGACGTCCTTGTGGCGGCCGGTCACACACAGCCGGCCGGCACGGAGGAAGCCGAGGTCGCCGGTGCGCAGCCAGGGGCCGTCGAACAGGTCGGCGGTGGCCTCGGGGGCGCGGTGGTAGCCGTGGGTGACGTTCGGTCCGCGTAACTGGATGTGCCCGACCAGGCCGTCCTCCAGCGGGAGGCCCTCGTCGTCGACGATCCGCAATTCGCAGCCGGGAACCGGATGGCCGACGTCCATGAACTCGACAGGCGAGGAGGTGGCGGCCGGAGCGGGGACGGCGACACCCCGGGACAGGGCGGCCCGGTGCAGGCGGACCGGGACGGCGGTCTCGCCCATCGGCGGGGAGGTGACCGCGACGGTGGCCTCGGCCAGACCGTACACCGGCTGTACCGCGCCCGGGGACAGGCCTGCCCTGGTCATCCGGGTGGTGAAGGTGCGCCACACGGACGGGGAGATGGGTTCGGCGCCGACCATCAGGAGACGGACGCTGCTGAGGTCGACGCTGTCCAGGACTTCGCCGGGGACCCGCCGGTTGGTGAGGGCGAGCGCGAAGTTGGCCGCCGACAGCACGGTGGCCCGGTGTTCGGCGGCCAGGCGCAGCCAGGTCTCGGGGCGTTTGGCGAAGGTGAGCGGGCTGATCCGGATCTGCCGGCAGAGGTTGTGCAGCGGGGCCAGGTGGGTGCCGATCAGGCCCATGTCGTGGAAGTACGGCATCCAGGTCAGGAACACGTCGCCGGAGTGGAGCTGGCCGCTGCGGGTGGCCTGGGTCAGGTTGGCGAGCACGTTGGCGTGGGTCAGTTCGACACCTTTGGGGGTGCCGGTGCTGCCGGAGGAGAACTGCAGGAAGGCGAGGTCGTCCGGGCGTACCGCAATCGGGGTTTGCAGAGGAAGGGCGGACCGCAGGTCGCGGGCGGACAGTGTGGTGCCGCCGGCCTGGCGGGGGTTGCCGAGGTGGGCGCGGACGGCGGCCAGCCGGTGCGGTTCGGGCGGCATCGGGACGGGGACGACGCCGGCGACGATCGCGCCCCAGAACAGGGCCAGGAAGTCGGCGCTGTCCTCAGTGACGATCATCAGGGGGTCGCCGGGGGCGAGCCCGGCCGCGTGCAGGCCGCCGCCGATGCGCAAGGCGTCGGCGTAGAGTTCGGCGTAGCTGACGAACCGGTCGGCAGGCGGGCCGAGGTGCAGGATGCCCTGGCCGGGGGCCTCGGCTGCGGCTCGGGCCAGTGCATCGGTCAGCGTCATGATCAGGACCTTATCGGCGGGCGCAAACCTCAGTTTCTGCCCGGCCCGTCCGATCGTGGTGACGTGCCGGATCAGATTTTCCTGCTGGCCAACATCGTGATCATGGTGGCTTATGTGGCGATCATGTTCTCGATCGTCGTGCCGTTGCGTCGGGCAGGCCAGCTGGGGTCAAACAAGCTGGCCACCGCCACCTCGCTGATCTTCTTCAGCTGTGCGGTGGGGCACGCTTTCCATGCCGCGATGACCTACCGGATGATCACCATCCCGGCCGAGCACCACGGATCGTCTCTCGGCTGGTCGTGGAGTTCGACGCTGTGGGACGTGTTCACCGCGGGGGTCGGCATCTACTACTGGAGTCTGCGGCGCAACTACGCGGTGCTCATGCAGACCGGTGCCATGTACATCGACCCGTGGGGCAAACGGCGGCTGGACGAGGCGGACGCCCGGGAACAGGCCGCGCAGGAGTTGGCCTCGGCACATCAGGCCACCCTGGCCACCGTGGTCTCGGACAGCGCGGACGCGATCATCGGCGTCACCCCGGACGGGGTGATCAACGCGTGGAACGGTGGCGCTGAACGGATCTTCGGGTACACCGCGGGCGAGATGCTGGCCGGGCCGGCGACGGTGCTCGCCGACGGTGACGGGGCCGGTCAGCAGGCGAAGATGCTGGCGCGGATCCTGGCCGGCGAGGGGAGTTTCACGTACGAGGGCCGCCGGGTCCGCAAGGACGGCAGCCCGGTGGAGGTCTCGTTCACTGCCACGCCGGTGAAGAACCAGTTCGGCAACCTGCTCGGGGTGTCGGTGATCGGCCGGGACGTGTCCGCCGCCAAGGAGCAGGCCGAACGGGAACGGATCGTGCAGGAGCGCACCGACCAGTCGAAACGGATGGAGAGTCTGGGCAACCTGGCCGGTGGGGTGGCGCACGACTTCAACAACATCCTGGCGATCATCGCGAACTACACCGACTTCGTGATGGCCGAGACCCGGGACCGGCCGGAGGTGCAGTCGGATCTGGAGCACGTCCAGACCGCCGTGGAACGGGCGAGCAGCCTGACCCGGCAGTTGCTGACGTTCACCCGGGGCGACACCGTGCAACTGCGCGATGTCGACCTGAACGCGTCGATCGCCGAGGTGCACGCGGTGCTGGACCGGACGATCGGCGAGCACATCACGCTGATCGCGGTACCGACTGCGGAGCCGCTGAGCATCCACGCCGACCCGGGTCAGGTGCATCAGATCCTGCTGAACCTGGCACTGAACGCCCGGGACGCGATGCCGGACGGCGGCACGCTGGTGCTGGAGGCGGGGCGGGCCACTGTCGACGGCGAGGAGCTGAACATGCAGCCGCCGCTGCCGGCCGGCGACTACGCGCGCCTGTCGGTGAGCGATACCGGGGAGGGGATGCCGCCGGATGTGGTGTCCCGGATCTTCGAGCCGTTCTTCACCACCAAACCCCGCGGGAAGGGTACGGGTCTCGGCCTGGCCACCGTCTACGGCATCGTGACCGAGGCCGGCGGCAGCATCAACGTGCACTCCGATCCGGGTATCGGCACCACCTTCCGGATCTATCTGCCGGTCTCCACCGCCGCCGCGACCGTCCCGTCCCCGGTGCGGGAGGCGGATCCGCCGCGCGGGATGGGCCGGATCGTGCTGGTGGTCGAGGACGAGGTGCCGCTGGCCCGGATCGTGGCCCGGATCCTGAACGGCGCCGGTTACCTGGCGCTGACCGCGAACGACGGTGCCGAGGCGGTCCGGCTGTTCCAGGCGCACGGCTGTGACCTGCTGCTCACCGATGTCATCATGCCGGAGGTGACCGGTCCGCGGCTGGCCGAGCTGATCCGGGTGGAGCGGCCGGGCCTGCCGGTGCTGTTCATGTCCGGCTACAGCAACGGGCTGCTCGGGACCACGCACATCCTGGACGACGGGATCGCCTTCATCGAGAAACCGTTCACCGGGCGGGAGCTGCTGCACAGGGTCGCCGACACCCTGCAGCGCACCGGTATGACATCTGTCATGGGAGATCGCTGATCCCGGCCACTGCCCGGCTGGGGATGGTTTCGCGAACCATTGAGGCATGAGCACGCAGACGATCGAGGTCGATGGACTTCGCCAGCGGTACGGTGATTTCGAAGCGGTCCGGGGCATCGGCTTCACCGTCCCGGCCGGTGGGCTGTTCGCCCTGCTCGGCACGAACGGGGCCGGCAAGACCACCACGATGGAGGTCCTGGAAGGGTTCCGCCCCGCCGCCTCGGGCGCCGTCCGGTTGCTGGGCTCCGACCCGTACCGGGACCGCAGGGCTCTTCGCCCCCGGGTCGGGATCATGCTGCAGGAGAGCGGCCTGATCGGTGACCTGACCGCCGCCGAGACCGTCGACCTGTGGCGGGACCTGGCCACCGACCCGATCAGCCGGGACGAGGCCCTGGACCTGGTTAGTCTCGGCGACAAGGCCGGGGTGCAGGTCCGGCAGCTGTCCGGTGGGCAGAAACGCCGTCTCGACCTGGCCCTGGCGGTGGTCGGCCGGCCCGAGGTGCTGTTCCTGGACGAGCCGACCACCGGCATGGACCCGGAGGCCCGGCAGGCCACCTGGAAACTGATCCAGGACCTGGTCGGCGCCGGTACGACGGTGCTGCTCACCACCCACTACCTGGAGGAGGCCGAGCGGCTCGCCGACCGGATCGCGATCATGCACCGGGGTGAGATCCGGATCGCCGGGACGGTGCCGGACGTGGTCGCCGGGCACGGTGACCGGCTCGCCTTCCGGGTGCCCGCGCACCTCCCGATCGACACGCTGCCGCATCTGGACGGGCGGGCGCCGGAGATCACCGTCATCGACGGGCTGCCCACCGCCCGCTACACGGTGACCGGCGGCGACCCGGACGGCCGCGCCCACCGCTCGGTGGCGACCCTGCTGAGCTGGGCGGCGTCGCAGAACGTGACTCTGGACCGGCTGTCGGTCCGCCCGGCCTCCCTGGAGGACGTGTTCCTGAGCATCGTGGAGGACAAGTGAAGACCGACCTGGCGCACGCGTACCGGCTGGCCCGCCTCGACCTGACGATGATCCTGCGGAACCGGTCGGCCCTCACCAACGCCGTCCTGATGCCGCTGGCGGTAGCCGCGTTCCTGGTCTACACCGCGAAGGACTCCGGGCCGGAGAACGTCGCCTACATCCTGACCGGGCAGATCGCCGCCCTGGTGGTGTTCGCGCCGCTGGTCAACCTGGCCGGGTTCTACACCAGCCGGCGGGAGGAACTGATCCTGAAACGGCTGCTCGGCGGCCCCGCGTCGGCGGCCTCGATCCTCGGCGGCAGCGCCCTCGGCGCCACAGTGGTCTACCTGGTCCAGGTGGTGGCGGTGATCGTGGCGGCGGTGGTGCTCGACGTCGGGCTGCCCGGCAACCCGCTGCTGGTGCTGGCCGCGGTCCTCGGCGGGGCGCTCGTCTTCGCCCTGCTGTCGATGGCGATCTCCGGGCTCAGCGCCAGCGGGGAACTGGCTCAGCTGGCGACCGTACCGGTGATGCTGCTCTGCTTCGCCCTCTCCCCGGTGATCGTGCCGTCCGGTGCACTCCCGGACCGTCTCGAACAGATCGCCGGCTACCTGCCGCTGACCCCGGTCGCCGACCTGGTCCGGGCCGGTTACGGTGACGCCCTGTCCTGGCAGTCCCCGCTGATCCTGGCCGCGTGGGCGGTGGCGGCGGCGCTGCTGGCCCGGCGGTTCTTCCGCTGGGATCCGCGGCGGGGCTGACGGTTAGGGTTGACCTCGTGACTGGTGCCGTGAACCGAGCCCGCCGGATCACCATGTGGAGTCTCGCCTTCAGCATGCTGCTGGGCTGGTTCGGTGCCTTCGCCGGGATCGCCAACCAGGCAGTCGACGCCCGGACCGATCCGGTCCGGCTGGTGCTCGCCGGTGTGTGCCTGATCGTCTTCAGCGTGACCGGGATCCTGCTGGTGCGGGCGGTCTCGGTCGGATGGCCCGGTGGCGCCCGGGTCACCCGCCGGTGGGCTGTCGTCTCCGGAGTCGCCGCCGTCGCCGTCCTGTTCGTGCAGGACGGCAGCCCCGCCGGGTGGGGGCTGGTCCCGATCGCCTGGGCCAGCGTCGCCACCGTCCGGAGCAGCCGGGTCACCACCCTGCTGGTCTCCTGCGGGACCGCCGCGCTGTGCAGCGGCATCTACTGGCTCAACCCCGGTCCGGACGGGCTGCCGGTGCAGGCGGCAGTCGTCATCTACGTGGCCATGTGCCTGACCCTGCCGTACGCCAACCGGCTCTGGGTCTGGATCCTCGACCTGGCCGTGACGGCACACGCCGCCAAGGACGCCGAGGCCCGGCTCGCGGTCACCGAGGAACGCCTGCGGTTCGCCCGCGACCTGCACGATCTGGTCGGCCACAGCCTGTCGGTGATCGCCGTGAAGAGTGAACTGGCCGGCAAACTCGCCGCCCGCGACGCCGACCGGGCCGCCGCCGAGATGGCCCAGGTGCGCGGCCTCGCCCAGGACGGTCTGCGGCAGATCCGGGATGCGGTCCGCGGCTACCGGGTCCTCGACCTGACCGGCGAGATCGCCAGCGTGCGGGCCATCCTGGAAGCCGACGGCATCCGCTGCACCGTCGACGTACCCGCTGACGTGGTCGATCCGGCGGCCGCCGGGCCGTTCGCCTGGGTGGTACGCGAATGCGCCACCAACATCCTGCGGCACAGCTCCGCCACCTGGTGCACGGTGACGTTGCGGGCCGCCGACGGATCCGCCGTGCTGGAAGTGGTGAACGACGGCGCCGTCGACCCGGTGCAACCCGGCACCGGCCTGGCCGGACTCACCGAACGCCTCACCGCGGTCGGCGGCTCCCTCACCGCCCAGCCCACCGGCGACGGCCGTTTCCTGGTCCGCGCCGTCGCCCCGTCATCGGTCCCCGAGGTCGTCCCATGATCCGTGTCCTGCTCGCCGACGACCAGCATCTGATCCGGGAGGCCCTGGCGATGATGCTCGACTTCGAGGACGACCTGACGGTGGTCGCCCAGTGCGGCCGCGGCGACGAGGTGACAGCGGCGGTCGCCGCCCACCGTCCGGACGTGATCGTTCTCGACATCGAGATGCCCGGACTGGACGGCCTCTCCGTCGCCGAACAGCTCCCCGGCCACGCGATGCTGATCCTGAGCACCTTCGCCCGCCCCGGCTACCTGCGCCGCGCCATCGCCGCCGGCGTCCGCGGTTTCATCCCGAAGGACTCGTCCAGCGCCGAACTGGCCGCCGCCATCCGCCGCATCCACGCCGGCGGCCGCTACCTCGACCCGGAACTCGCCGCCTCGGCGATGATGGCCGGCGAAAGCCCCCTCACCGACCGGGAACGCGACACCCTCACCCTGGCCGCCTCCGGCGCCTCGGTCGCCGACATCGCTGCCCGCCTGCACCTCAGCGAAGGCACCGTCCGCAACTACCTGTCCAACGCGATCACCAAACTCGGCGCCGCCAACAGGTTGACCGCGATCCACCACGCCCAGCGGATGGGGTGGATCTAAACCTTCCTCCGGTACGCCGTCCACGTCCACAGAAGCAGCGGCCCGTCCCGCCTTCGACACGCGACGCCGAGCGGCTCACCGGACCGCCCAGCGCCTGCCGGGCCGAATGCGGCCCTCATCGCCCCACAGTCAGGGGTTCCGGTAGGCAGCATTGCTGCAAGACAGCAGAAGTCGACCTGGCTAGCCGGGGGTCGAGGGTTCCGCGCGGTCGTTGTCGCCGTCCGCGGGCAGGTGGTCCGGAAGGCCGAGGCCCGCGAAACGGTCGGCGTGGAAAGTGAAGATCTCGGTGATCACGCCGTCGGAGACGCGCAGCACGTCGAGGGTCAGCGGCCTCCCCCGGTGGTAGAAGGCTACGGCCGGCTGGCGGTTCACCGAGGTGGCGAGGCCGCGCAGACCGGTCATGCCGGGGAAGCCGTCGCCGATCCAGTTGTTCACCACCGCGTCCCGGCCGAGGTGCAGGCCCGGAGTGGGTGGCATGGCGAACCGGACGTCGGCCCGCAACATTCCGGTGAGCGCCGGGATGTCGGTGGCCACGCTGGCGTCGGTGAAACGGCGCACCAGCTCGCGGGTTCCGGCGTCGTCACCGTCCCCGGTCCAGTCCTGCCGTTCCGCGGGCAGGTGCTCGCGCATTCCGGCCCGGGCCCGCTGGAGGGCGCTGTTCACCGAGTTGACCGAGTCACCGAGCAGTTCCGCGACGTCCTTCGCCGGCCAGCCGAGCACGTCCCGCAGAATCAGCGCGGCCCGCGGCCGGGGCGCCAGATGCTGGACCGCCACCAGATACGCCAGCTCGATCGTCTCCCGGGCCACGGCGGCACTCTCCGGCTCGTCCACGCCGGCCGCCGGCAGTTCGTCGAGCAGCCGGTCCGGGTAGGGTTGCAGCCAGCGCACCTCACCACCGGCCGCCGGTTCGGGCCGGACCTTGGCGAGCAGGTCCAGGCAGGCGTTGGTGGCGATCCGGTACAGCCAGGCCCGAAACGTGGACCGCCCCTCGAACGTCTCCCGCCGCCGCCACGCCCGCAGGAACGTCTCCTGCACGGTGTCCTCGGCGTCCTCGAACGAGCCGAGCATCCGGTAGCAGTGCACGTGCAACTCCCGGCGATGCCGTTCGGCCAGCCCGGTGAACGCCGTCTCGCCCAGTTCCGCCACCCGTGTCTCCGCGGTCATCACGTCATCCTCCGTCGCATGCGGTGTCCCGTCACAGGTATGACCGGACCGGGCGCGACAACTCATCACCGCCGGCGATGTCAGGACTCCGGGGCCGCCCCGAGGGCGTGCGCCGCTGGCGGCTACGGCTCTTCACCGGCACGGAAGCGCTGTCGAACTACCGAGAGGACGACGACAGGAGTCCAGGGACCTTAGGCGGTGAGGGCCGCATTCGGCCCGGCGGTCGCGGGGGGAGCCGGTGTACCGCCGGCCTCGCGGGACCAGGCGGGACGGGCCGTTGCGGTTGTCGAGGTGAGTGGCGTACCGGAAGAGGGTCAGGCGGGTTTGATCGTGATGGGGATTCCGTTCAGGACGCTGTTGCCGGACAACGGGTCGATGACCAGCTCGTCGGTCAGGATGTTCGAGTTGACGCCGGGGTTGGCCGTCGCCACGGAGAGGCGGACGCCGGGGAGGTTGTGGCCCCAGCCGTGCGGGAGGCTGGCGACGCCGGGCATCACGGCGGGGGTGACCTCGACCGTTGCGGTCAGGGTGCCGGCTCGGGAGGTGACCTCGGCCAGGGTGCCGTCCGTCAGGGCCAGCCGGGTCGCGTCGGCCGGGTTGACCTGCAGGGTGCAGCGGGAGCGGCCCTTCACCAGGGCGGGGACGTTGTGCATCCAGCTGTTGTTGGAGCGCAGGTGGCGGCGGCCGATCAGCACCATGTCGTCGCGACGGCGGTTCAACGATGCCAGCAGGCGGGCGGTCTCGGCGGCCAGCGGGGGTGCGCAGAGTTCGACCTTGCCGGAGGCGGTTCGCAGGGCGGCGGGGATGCGCGGCTGGAGCGGACCCAGGTCGATGCCGTGCGGGGCGTCCACGAGCTGTTGCAGGGACAGCGCGTAGGCGCCGCCGCGCAGAGCCACGTCGAGCAGGCGTTCGGCGGGGTGGTCGCCGGTCACGTCGGCCGGGTCCAGGTTCGGCATCCGTTTCAGGGCCTGCCGGAGCAGGTGGTCGTGGAACACCGCCGGATCGTCGTGCGGCTGACCGGAAAGGATCAGCGACAGGTGGGCCAGGACGTCGCATTCGTCGGGGACTGACCGGTCGGGCGGCAGGACCGGCGGGGAGTACGCCGCGAAGTTGCGCACCGACAGGGTGAGGAACGCGAAGTCGTAGTGGCCCTTGCGGACCGAGTCGGTGGGTGGCAGCACCACGTTCGCGTGCCTGGTGGTCTCGTTGCGGTACGGGTCGACGCTGACCATGAAGTCCAGGCCGGACAGTGCCCGGTCCAGGCGGGCGCTGTTGGGGGTGGACAGCACCGGATTGCCGGCGATCGTGATCAAGGCCCGGACCTGCTCGTCGCCGGGGGTCTCGATCTCGTCGGCGAGGGTCGCCACCGGCAGTTCGCCCTTGACCTCGGGCAGGCCGCGGACCCGGCTGTGCCAGCGGCCGGTGCGGAAGCCCTTCCCTGGGCGGGCCTGGCCGGAGGTGTGCGCGGCCAGCGGGAACATCACGCCGCCGGGGCGGTCCAGGTTGCCGGTCAGAATGTTGATCACGTCGATCAGCCAGCTCGTCAGGGTGCCGAACTCGACGGTGCAGGTGCCGATCCGGCCGTAGACGGCGGCGCTGGGGGCGGTCGCGAGGTCGCGTGCCAATGACCGAATCCGATCCGGCGATATTCCGGAGATGTCGGAAACGAGCTCGGGGGTGAAGTCGGTGGCCAGCGCCCGCACCTCGTGAACACCAACCACATGTCCGGAAATATCGCCTAAATCGGTCAAGCCTTCGGCGAAGAGCGTTTGCACGATCGCGAACAACAGCAACGCATCAGTGCCCGGAAATATCGGGATATAGTCTGAGGCAGCCTCCGCGGTCCGCGTCCGCCGCGGATCCACCACCACGAACTTTCCACCCCGAGCCCGCAACGCCTTCAACCGCCCCGGAAAGTCGGCAGCGGTGGCCAGGCTCCCGTTGGACTCCCACGGATTGGCCCCGAGGATCAGCAGGAAGTCGGTCCGGTCCAGGTCGGGAACCGGGATCACGTTGGGGTTCCCGAACAGATATCCGCACGACACATGCTTGGGCATCTGGTCGACGGTGCTGGCCGAGTACACGTTCCGGCTGCCCAGCGCCTTGATCAACGGCGGCACGTAGAGCCCACCGGACATCGTGTGCGCGTTGGGATTGCCGAGGTAGAGCGCGAGCGCGTGCGGCCCGTACCGTTCGATGATCGGCCGCAACCCGTCCCGAACCGCCCGGAAGGCCTCCGCCCACTCCACCTCGGCACCGTCGACGAGCGGTCGCCGGAGACGATCCGGATCGTCGTTGAGCTGCCCGAACGTAGCGCCCTTGGGGCAGACGAAGCCGTGGCTGAAGACGTGGTCGCGATCGCCGCGGGCGGCGGTCACCCGATCACCGTCGACGGTGAGCTCCAGGCCGCAGGCGGCTTCGCAGAGCGGGCATGTCCGGTACGCGGTCCGCACAGTGATCCTCCCGGCGCTGGGTGGTTACCGGCCAGTATCGTGCCACGGATTGCACTAGGTGTGAAAGAACCGTACGCCTGCCGGACATGTTCGAGGGTGGACCGTGTGAACGTGGACTCGCGCCGGGCGCGGTTCGAGAGACTGGCGCCCGAGGTGATCGATGCCGTGCGTCGTTTCCTGGCCCGGCGCACCGATCCGGCGACCGCCGACGACGTGCTGTCGGAGACGTTGCTGATCTGCTGGCGGCGCCTGGACGAGATGCCGGAGGAGCACCTTCCCTGGGCGTACGGGGTGGCACGGAACTGTCTGGCGAACGCCGAACGTGGCCACCGCCGTCAGTTCCGCCTGTTCACCCGGGTCGCCCGGCTGGATCCGCCGGCGGCGGTGGTCGACGGCCCGGAACTTCCCGACGGCGACCTGGCGCAGGCCCTCCGGGAACTGACCATCGAGGACGCCGAGATCCTGCGCCTGTGGGCCTGGGAGGACCTGCCCCCGGCGCAGATCGCGACGGTCCTGGGGATCACCGCGAACGCCGCCTCGATCCGCCTGCACCGGGCCAAGCAGAAACTTCGTGAGAGCCTGCGAAAGACCAGCGACGGTGCCGGACATGAGGAGTCGACAGAGAGGAGACGGTCGTGACCGACGACGACGATCTGCGGGAGCTTCTGCGCCGCGCCGATCCGGCGGCGACGCTCGCACCGGCCGCTCCCGATCAGGTTCGGCATCTCACGGAGGAAGCCATGTCCCGCACTCACACCCGCCGGTGGGCGCTGCCCGTCGCCGCCGCTCTCGTGCTGCTGGCCGGGGGTGCGGCGTGGGCGATGACCCACCCCACCCCACCCGAAGTGCCCCAGGCGATCGGGACCGTCGCGCCCACCGTGACCCTCGATGCGACTGATGCACCCGCAAGTTGTGTCGGACCTGACCCAAGCTGGTTGTCCGAAAGATCGGACTTCGCCTTCGAGGGGACGGTCAGCAAGGTCGACGCCGACAGGGTCACACTGACCGTCACCACCGTCTTCCGGGGGCAACAGGCCGCCGACGTCCAGGTCGCACTGTCCGGCAGCCACTCCTATGGGAACGACAGGTTCGAGGTGGGTAAGAGTTACCTGGTCGCGTCCGCGGACGGCACGGTGCTGATCTGCTCTTCCGGCCTGGTCGACGGGTTCGGGCTGCGCAAACTCTACGAGGAAGCCTTCTGAGCCGGCTCGTCCACCACGGGGTGACGCAGGCCCGGGTGGTCCGCCGGCAGGTTGCGGCGGATCACCCACCAGCTCGCCGCCAGGCAGGCGGCGACCAGCGGCCCGGACAGCGCCACCCGCGCCCCGGCCAGCGCGGCGGTCATCCCAGCCTGGTAGAGCGGCAGGAACACGGCGACCCGGATCACGTACTGGGCGACCCACACCCAACTGCCGCGGGAGTACGCCTTGAGCAGCGCCGGGTCCCGCCGCCAGCGGGTGCGCTGCCCGAGGACGGTGCCGACGACGATGCCGAGCAACGGCCACCGGATCACGATGCTGATCACCCAGGCGAGCACACTGGCCCCGTTGCTGAGCAGTTGCAGCAGGAAGAAGTCGTTGGCGTTGCCGGTGTAGAGCGCGATCAGCGCGGCGACGCAGACCACGAAGAGCCCGATCAGCACGGCCCGCGGTTTGTCGCCCTTGCGCAGCCGCCAGATCGACAGCCCGATCGCGGTGATCACTGCCGCGATCGCCCCGGCCCAGATCGACTGCCCGAAGGCGAGCCAGCCGGCCGCGAATCCGACAGCGGGCAGCGAGGCGTCGACTGCGGCCCGCCGTCCGTTCAGCAGCTCCGCCAGCGATTCCGGTTGCGCCATCTCCCACCCGCCACGCTCGAGGTTAGGCGAGCCTAACCCGACGTGGTCGCACCGTCGACATCAGGTGGGGTCACCGCTTCCCGGGTAACAGTCCAGCGGAGCGCATCGCGGCCCGCAACGGGTCCAAGGGCTCCCCCGCGGGGGCCGTCAGGGTGGCCCTCGGATGCTGTTCGGGATGCTGCTCCGCGGGGGACTCGCCACTCCCCCACTGGTGGGCCGGCTGCTGCAGGCCGAACGCGGCCACCGCATCGGGCAGGCCCGCCCCGGTCCGGCCGGGTTCACCCAGCACGATCGGCCGGCAACTGCCCTTGATCAGCTCGAACAGCCGGTCCACCCGAGCGGCGTCCCGGTTGGTGTAGCGGCCCCGGAAGTCCGGGTGGTGGGCCAGCAGCAGGGCGGCCAGGCCGGTCACGTACGGGGCCGCGAACGAGGTGCCGTCCCAGGCCGCGTAGTTCGACGGCGGCACCGACGAGACGATCGCCACCCCGGGCGCGCACACGTCGATCTCCGGCCCGTGGCAGGTGAACGACGCCGAGAAGTAGCCGTCGGAGGTCGGGGCCCCGTACACCCGGGTGGCGTGATGGCTCTCCGGCGGGTATTCGCCCAGCTTGCCGATCGCGGCGACGGCGAGCACCCCGGGCAACGCGGCCGGGAACAGCACCGGCCCGGCCGAACTCCCGGCCGCCGCGACGACCACGATCCCCGCCTGCCGGGCCTGTTCGATCCGCCCGGTGACCAGCGGGGAGAAGTGCCCGCTGCCGAGACTCAGGTTGATCACGTCGATCTGTTCGGCGACGCAGTGGTCGATCGCCTCGATCAGGTCGCTGAACCGGCCGCCGGGGAAGACCCGGCAGGAGTGCAACAGCGCCTCCGGCACCACGCCGACGATGCCGTGACCGTCGTCGGCGCCACCGATGATGCCCGCCGCATGGGTGCCGTGACCGACCCGGTCCTCCCAGCAGTCCCGGTCACCCTCGACCCGGCCGGTCAGGTCGGGATGGTCCATCGAGGCACCGGAGTCGACGACCGCCACCCGGACGCCGTCACCCCGGAAGGTCGGCGGCAGGGCGTCGAACCGCATCGCCCGGCGGGCCCAGCCGTCCAGCGGGCGCTCCGGGAACCCGGGGAACGTCTCCTCGAACGACGGGCAGACCACCAGGTTGGGGCTCTCCACGCTGAGCGACGGGGAGCCCAGCCAGACCGCCCAGTAGCCGTGCCGGGGTTTGACGTGCACCCCCTCCAGGGGCAGCATCCCGCACGGCACGTCGATCGTCACCCGGCCGCCGGTCCGGGTCACCCCGCGCAGCGGCAGCACCGCGTTCATCAGGTAGATCTCGGCACCGGTCAGCGGGCGGCCGTCACTGCCGGTGACCAGGAACGACAACCGGACCACCTCGCCCGGCGGGATCAGCGCCGGATCGATCACCGGCGCCGCATACGAGAGTCCCCAGTGCGGCGCCGCGTAGGCGAGCGACCGGTCCGGTTCGACGTGGGCG
>DATMVU010000572.1:0-15855 GCA_035562875.1 Actinoplanes sp.
GTAGGTCGAGCCCGAGGCGACGAGGGTGAACTGTTGCCAGGTCGAGCCGGTGGTGCAGCCCCACTGTTGGAGCAGGGCGCCGTCGGTCGTGGAGGCTCCGGGGACGTCCAGGCACATGCCGGACTTGGTGACCTTCAGCTGATAGGTGACACCCGTCGACGGGGCCGCCTGGGCGGGAGCCGTGGGCATGCCGATCAGCACGCCGGTGGCGAGGAGCGCGAGGGACAGAACCTTGCGCATCATGGGGATCCTTCCTTCCGGGTTCGGGGGATGACCGGAGGCTGGGGGTTGGCGCGCCCGACCGGCGCGACCTGGGTGACGACCGGCCCGGTGCTGCCGGACCGCCGACAGATCAGCGGAGGCCGGTGGTGGCGATGCCTTTGACCAGGTATTTCTGGCCGGCGATGAAGAAACCGATGACCGGGGCGAGGGAGAGGAACGACATGGCGAACATCTCGCCCCACATGCTCTGCCCTTCGGAGTCCATGAACTGCCGCAGGGCGAGCGGCACCGTGTAGAGCTCGGGATCGGTGAGATAGAGCAGCGGTGCGAAGAACTCGTTCCACACCGAGATGAACGTGAAGATCGCGGTGGTGGCGAACGCCGGCAGGCAGAGCGGCATGATCACCTTCCAGAACGTCAGGAAGGGTCCGCACCCGTCGATGCGAGCTGCGTCGTCCAGTTCCTGCGGCAGGGATCGCATGAACTGCACCATCAGGAAGATGTAGAACCCGTTGGTGGCCAGAAAATGCGGAACCAACAGCGGATAGTACGTGTTGAGCCAGTCAAGTTTGTCGAACATGACGTACTGCGGAACCACCAGCACGTGACCGGGAAGCATCATCGTGCCGAGCATCATCGCGAAGAACAGTCTGCGGCCGGTGAACCGCAGGCGGGCGAACGCGTACGCGGCGAGCGAGCAGGAGACCAGGTTGCCGAGGATGCTCAGCACCACGATCACCAGCGAGTTGACCAGGTAGGTCTCGAACGGTTCGCTCAACGACGTCCAGCCGCGGGCGTAGTTGCCGAACTCCCACACCGACGGCCACAGCGACTCGTCGGTGAAGACGCTGTTGCTCGGCTTGAGCGAGCTGGAGATCATCCACAGCAACGGGTACATCATGACGATGCCGACGGCGCTGAGCAGGACGTGTTTGAGGAACCGTGGCCGTCGGGCCGGCTCCTGCGGCGGCGCGTCCGGTTCTGTGCGCGCCGGGCGGGTCAGGGTCAGCGACATGGTGAGGCCCCGTCAGTTGTCGTAGAAGACCCAGTAACGGGCCGCGAGGAAGTTGACCGCGGTGAATCCAGCGATGATCATCAGGAGTAGCCAGGCCATCGCGGAGGCGTAACCCATGTCGAATTCGGCGAAGCCCTTCTGGTACAGGTACAGGTTGTAGAAGAGCGTCGACTGACCCGGGCCGCCGGTTCCGTTGCTGATCACGTACCCCTGGGTGAAGGTCTGGAAGGACGCGATCAGCGACTGCACCAGGTTGAAGAAGATGATCGGGCTGAGCAGCGGCAATGTGATCGACCGGAAACGGCGCCAGCCGGATGCGCCGTCCATCGCCGCGGCCTCGTGATACATGGCCGGGATCTGCCGCAGCCCGGCCAGGAAGATGACCATCGGCGAACCGAACGTCCAGATGTGCAGCAGGATCAACGTGCTCAATGCGTACCGCGGATCTGATGCCCATCCCGGTCCTTGAATGCCGAACCAGGCCAGGAAGTCGTTGACGACCCCGTTGTAGCCGAAGATGTAGCGCCACAGCATGACGATCGCGACGCTTCCGGCCAGCAGTGACGGCAGGTAGTAGATGCTGCGGTAGATCGCCAGGCCGCGGACGCCCCGGTCCAGGACCATCGCCACAGCCAGGGCCACCATCAGTGACAACGGCACCGAGACGACCGTGTAGATCACGGTGACCTTCAGCGACTGGTGCAGGGTGGCGTCGTCGAGCATCCGCCGGAAGTTCGCCAGGCCCGCCCAGGTCGGTGGGGTGAGCAGGTCGTAGTCGGTGAACGCCAGGTAGAGCGAGGCGAAGAACGGGACGATCATGAAGATCATGCCGCCGAACCAGGGGAGCAGGAACAGGTAACCGGCCCGGTCCTGCCGTCTCTTCCGCACGGTGATCGCGGCGGTCACCCCGCGATGGCCTTCCGCGCTTCGGTGATGAACCGGGTCCCGGCCGCGGCCGGTTTCAGTCGCCCGAATTCGACCTCGGTGCCGATCGTCTTCAGGATGTTGGTGAGTTTGCTGGCCCCGACCGGATACGGGTACGACGGCGGCAGCTTCTCGTTCTGCAGCGCGCTGAGGAATTCGGTGGCCCGTTTGTTGTCGGCGTCCAGTTCCGGCGCGATCTTCTCGGCGACCGACTTGTTCGGCGGCACCCCACGGGTGGCACCGGCGACCCGGGCCGCCTCCACGTCGTTGATCAGGAAGTTCAGAAGTTTGAGCGTCTCCTCCGGATGTTTCGAGTCGGCCGATATCGACCACAGCGCCGGGGTGTCGATGGACTGACCGTGGCGGGTGGTCTCGCCGGGGATGCGCAGCATGACCAGGTTGCCGCCGCACGCCTGGTTGTAACCGAGCAGATTGTTCGACGGGATGATCTGTGAGGCGATGGACTTCTTCGCCAGGTACGACTGAGCCGGTGACGCACCGTTGTTCTGGTCGATGAAGCCCGCGGGTGGGAAGGCCTTCGCCGCGCGCAGTCCCTCGGTCAACGCGAACCAGGCGGTGATCGTGCCGGCCGTGGCACCGAGCCGGCCGTCGGCGGTGAAGAAGTCCTCACCCCGCTGGCGAGCGAAGACCAGCAGGTTGGCGACGGTCCACGGCTCGAAGTTGGCGCCGTACACCTTGCCGCCGCTGGCTTTCGTCACCTCGGCGGCGAACGTCTTGAGATCGTCCCACGACCAGGTGTCGCCGTTCGGAATCGCCACTCCATATTGATCAGTCAACGTCTTGTCGACGACAAAGCTGATCGTGTTGAGTCCCGACGGCACACCGAAGACCTGTGGGCCGACCTCGCCGAGCGCCCGGGCTGGGGCGGTGAGCCCGGAGAGGTCCAGGGTGCCGGAGTGTTTCGCCAGGTCGAGGAGGGTGCCGCGGTCGGCGTACTCGCGCAGGCTGTCGAACCGCATGGCCATCAGGTCCGGCGGGTCACCGGCGGCGAAGCGGGCGGCCAACTTGTCCTTGTACGGGGAGCTGTCCTGGTATTCGGTCTTCACCCGGACACCGGGGTTGGCGCTCTGGAACAGGTCCAGGGATTTCTGGGTGAACTCGGCGCGCTGGGCGTCACCCCACCAGACCATGTTGATCACGATTCTGCCGTCGTCGTCGCTCTTGCCGCCGAAACCGCGCCCGCATCCGGGCAGGGCGGCCGCAAGCCCGGCGATCCCAGCGAGCCGCAGTGCCTGACGGCGGTCGAGCGCAGGGGTGTCCATCGATGTCCCTCCCGGTCCCGGTCATTTGTTTCAGTGTTTTATCTATCGAATGACGTCCATGTCAATAGCGATCGCATCATTTGTTTCAGACGTTGACCTAATCGGAAGTCGTCGATAGGTTGCGGCTCATGACGAAGGACCGTGAACCCCGCCGCCCCGCATGACGAAGGACCACGAACCGAGGTGTGCCGCATGACGGAGGGCCATGAAGTGCGGTGTGCCGCATGACGAAGGATCACGAACTGCGCTGCGCCGGCCGGGTCGTCGCCCGCTACGTCTGGGATCCGCAGTTGCCGGCAACCGTCTCGCCCCGCCCCTACCTGCACCCGGTCACCACCCTCGGCGGCACCACGGTCACCGGGTTCATGCCCGCCGACCACGTTCACCACCTGGGCGCCAGCATCGCCGTGCCGATCGTCAACGAGGCCAACTTCTGGGGCGGCAACACGTATGTGACCGGCCGCGGATCAGTGCACTTGAACAATCACGGGCAACAGACCCATCACCGCTGGCTGCACCGTTCCGCCGACAGCCTCGAACACGAACTCCACTGGACCGGGCAGGACGGCACGCTCCTCGCTGTCGAACGCCGAACCTTGTCGGTTCAACAGTTGACCGCAGACGCATGGATCCTCCGGGTCTCCTACATGTTGACAAGCATTGACGGATTGACCATCAACAGTCCGGCAACGCGGGGACGGGCCGGCGCCGGATACGGCGGCTTCTTCTGGCGGGCGCCGGCCGGCCTGGACCACATCCACGCCTACGGCCTCGACTCCAACGGCGACGTCCACGGCAGCCGCGATCCGTGGGTGGTCCTGAGTGGCGCCCATCCCGGCGAAGCCCCATGGACCCTGATCTTCCTGACCCCCACAGCCGCCGTCCCTGCCGTTCCCGGTGCTCTCCAGCCCGGCCCGGTCCCCGCCTTCTCTGTTCCGCCCTCCTCCGCCTCGGACCCGTTCGGCCTGGCCTCCTCCGGCGGGCCCTTCTACGCCAGGCGCTCCTCCGTCGCCGACTCCGACAGCACCCGCGGTGAGGGCGGTGCCGATCCGTGGTTCGTCCGGGCTGCCGACTATGCCGGAGTGTGTTCGGCCATCGCCTGGGACCGGCCACTCGTCATCGCCCCCGGCCGCACGTTCACTCGCCGGCTGTCCGTGGTGATCGCCGACGGGCCACCTCGCGACGAGACCATCCGAGCAGCTCAGGAGAGTGCATGACCGACTACCGGAACCCGATCCTGTACGCCGACTGGCCCGACCCCGACGTCATCCGCTCCGGCGGCGACTACTACCTGGTCGCCTCCAGCTTCAACCGGGTGCCCGGACTGCCGCTGCTGCACTCCACCGACCTCGTGCGCTGGCGGATCATCGGGCACGCGCTGCAACGGCTGGTTCCGGAGGAGTGGTACCGCGTACCCAGGCCGGGTTGTGGGGTTTGGGCCCCGTCAATACGTCAACACGACGGCCGTTTCTGGATCTGCTGGCCCGACCCCGACCGTGGGATCTACGTGACCACCGCAGACCATCCGGCGGGGGAGTGGAGCGCACCGTCACTGGTGCTGCCCGGCCGGGGTCTGATCGACCCCTGCCCGCTGTGGGACGACGACGGGCGCGCCTACCTCGTGCACGGCTGGGCGAAGAGCCGATGTGGATTCAACAATCGATTGCGTGCGTACGAGATGAACATTGATCTGTCCCGTCCCGTGGACCAGGGGCACACGATCGTCGACGGTGATGCGATACCGGGCTGCCGAACCCTCGAAGGCCCGAAATGGTACCGCCGCGACGGCTGGTACTGGATCTTCGCTCCGGGTGGTGGGGTGGCCCAGGGCTGGCAGTATGCGATGCGTTCCCGGCAGGTGTTCGGCCCGTACGAGCCACGGATCGTGCTCGCCCAGGGCGACACCGACATCAACGGCCCGCATCAGGGCGCGTGGGTGGGCACACCGGCAGGCGAGGACTGGTTCGTGCACTTCCAGGACCTGGACGCCTACGGCCGGGTGGTCCACCTGCAGCCGATGACCTGGGACGAGGACGGCTGGCCGGTGATCGGCGCCGCTGGAACCCCGGTCCGAACTTACGGTGTCCCAGCCACCCGCGTACCAACCCTGGCCTTGACCGGTTCCGCCTCGGCCTCGGCCGGATTCATCCCTGCTCTGACCGGTTCGATTGCGGCTTCGGCCGGTTCACCTTCACCGAGTGCTGGTGAGACGGCTGCGGATTTCCTTCCGGCGGGTGGCTGGTTCTCACCGTCTTCGGTCGGCGACACATTTCCCGGCGGGCGGCCCGGCCCGCAGTGGAGCTGGCCGGCGAACCCGTCGCCGGAGTGGATCATCGGCCACTCCGGCGACGGTTTACGCCTGCGATGCGTGCCGGATGTCAGCGACCTGCGTACTGCGCCGAACCTGCTCGGGCAGCCGCTCCCCGGACCGCACGTCGTGGTGGAGACCGAGGTCCGGCTGGCCGGGGCCGTCGGCTCGCGAGCTGGACTGGCAGTGCACGGCCGGACCTACGCCTGGATCGGCCTGGAGAAGAAGATCACCGGAACCTTCCTGACCTGCCGTTTCGCAGAGACCGAATGCGAACCCGGGAAGGAGGCACGCGTTGAAGGTGAGATGCGTGCTGACAGCGAGGGCCGCGTCGCCCCCCAGGGTCGTGTTGACGGCGTGGGTCGTGTTGACGGTGGGACCAGCGCAGTAGGTGAGATGGAGAAGGACGCGGCGGTTCCGGTCGCGGTTTCGGAGAACGTCGGGATGCGGCTCCGGCTGACCGTGACGGCCGGGGTGGTCACCCGGTTCGCCGCCGAATACGGCGGTGAGCGGTGGGAGTGTGGCTCACCGTTCACCGCCACCCCGGGCCGCTGGATCGGCGCCACCCTCTCCCTGTTCGCCGTCGGACCGTCCGGTCATGCCGACTTCTCCCACCTCCGGATCACCGGCCCGGGCACGGCCGCCGGTGACCGGCCGCTGACCAGTGACGCCGACCGGCTGCCCGCCGCCGATCGGGTGCCGTCCGGTGACGCCACCCTGCCGTCCGGTGACGCCACCCTGCCGTCCGGTGCCACCGGCCGGCTCTCCACCGGCGCCCGGCCGTCGCCCCGTGACGCCTGGTCGCTACCTGGTGACGCCCGGCCGTTGCCCACCAGTGACCGGCCGGCACCCTCCGGCACCGAGGCGCGAACGGCAACGGACGATGTGGACCTCGGCGGCCGGCGTCCCCGGGTCTGAGCGGATCGATGGCTATCCTCCTGGGGAATCGACCGACCCGCCCGGAGGCAGCCGTGACCGGTGACGCCACAGCCATGTTGCGAGTCGCCGGCCGGGTGGTCGCCGAGTATTCGTCGCAGCCCGACCTTCCGGTGGCGCTGGCCCCGCGCCCGTACCTGCATCCGGTCCGGACCCTCGGCGGGCTCACGGTCACCGAGTTGATGCCGGCGTCGCACCGTCACCACCTGGGTGTCAGTGTGGCGGTGGCCGAGGTGGACGGTGTCAACTTCTGGGGCGGGCGCACCTATCTCCCCGGTCACGGCCCGGCCTGGCTCGACAATCAGGGCACTCAGCAGCACACCCGCTGGCTGCGGCGCGTCCCGGACGGCCTCGGCCACACCCTGCACTGGATCAACATTGACGGCGATCTCGTCTTGACTGAACGTCGTGATCTGTCCTGTCGTCCAGTATCGGACCGGGCCTGGGCACTCGACTTCGGTTTCGCCCTGACCAACGTCACCGCGCGGGACCTGCCGATCCGTAGTCCGGCCGGGCACGGGCGGGCCGGTGCCGGATACGGCGGCTTCTTCTGGCGCGCGCCTCAGCCCCAGCCCGGCACCCCGGTTCGTGTTGACTCGACTCGCGGCAGTGCAGTGCACGGCCGTACCGCGGATTGGCTGTCAATAGGTAGCGGCGACTGGACCCTGGTGTTCCTCGGGGCCACCGCCCGCACCCGGGCCGACCGCTGGTTCGTGCGCACCCGCGACTACCTGGGCATCGGTTCCGCTCTCGCCTGGGACGCCCCGCTGCTGATCGCACCCGGGGAGACTCTGGATCGCCGGATCGTCACGGTGATAGCCGACGGCCGGGTCAGCCCCGAGCAGGCCGCCGCCTACGCCGGTGTCCTGGTGTCATGATCCGCCCCGTGTACCGGGTCGCGCCCGCCACCGACACGCCGGTCCGCCAGGACAGCCTCCGCGCGCACAACCTGATCCTCACGTTCCGGCAGATCGTCGGGGCCGGGCAGGCGCCGCTGTCCCGCATCGAGCTGGCCGCCGCCACCGGCCTGACCAGGCCGACCATCACCCGCATCGTCGACGAGCTGCTGTCCGCCGGGCTGATCGTGGAAGCCGAGCCGGCCCGTTCCGGCAGTAGCGGCCGTCCCCGGGTCGGGTTGAGCCTGGCGCGCACCGGACCGGCCGGTCTCGGCCTGGACATCCGCGACGACACCGTCTCGGTGTGCGTCGTGGACCTCACCGGAACCGTCCGGCATCTGGCCTACGCTGCGCATACGCATCCGGTGGCGGATTCGGCGGCGACCCTGGCGAGCCTGGCCCGGCTGGCGTCGGACGCGATCCGGGCGGCCCGCGCCGAGGACCTGACCGTGGTCGGTGCCACTGTGGCCGCGCCCGGCCCGATCGACGGCGGGATGGTGCGGTTCGCCCCGGCGCTCGGCTGGCAGGACGTGGACGCCGGCGCCGCGCTGCGCGCGCTTCTGCAGACCGATCTGCCGGTACGGGTGGAGAACGGCTCCGCTCTGGCAGCCCTCGGGGAGCTGTACGCCGGTGGCCCGGAGCTGCGCGATTTCGTCTGTGTCAGCGGCGAGTTCGACATCGGGGCGGGCCTGGTCCTCGGCGGTACGCCGCTGCGCGGGTCCCAGGGCTGGGGTGGCGAGCTCGGCCACGTGATGGTCGACAGCGCCGGCCCGCCTTGCGTCTGTTCCTCCGCCGGCTGCCTGCAGTGTTTCGCCGGCCTGCGGCAGATCCTCGGCAATGCGCACTCCAGCCCCGGCGGCGCCGGCTCACCCGCAGTCGCCATCGACGCCCTGGTCTCCGCGGGATCGGCGGAGATCCTGGTAGCCCTGAATGGAGCCGCCACCGCACTCGGCGTCGCCCTCTCAACATTGATCAACCTCGTCAACGTGGACACCGTGTTGCTAGGTGGCGGCTACTCGATCCTCACGTCATGGTTGACCGACGGCATCCAGCGGGAACTGCGGCACCGCGTGCCGGCCAGCCGGTGGTCGCCGATCGAGGTGCGGCCGTCGCTGCTCGGCCCGGACGGTGCGGTGATCGGGGCGGCGCTGAACTCGGTGGACGAGGTGCGCCGCGACCCCAACAGGTGGCTGGCCGCGGCGCATCCGGTCAGTAGACGTAAGGCCAGGCCGAGGAGTCCCAGCCCAGCAGGTTGATGCCGAGCTTCGCCGTGCCGGACGAGTTGTAGTAGTGGTAGACCAGCACGTCAGCGTCGGTGTCGGTGAAGACGGCGGGGTGACCCGGCCCGTGGATGGCGTCGTGCGAGGCCAGGATCTCGGTCCCGCCGCCGGCGGTGGTGTAGGTGCCGGCCCGGTCCCGGTACGGCCCGGTGATGCTCGTCGACCGCGCCACCATGGTCCGATAGGTGCTGGACGCACCCTGGCAACAGAAGTCGAACGACATGAACAGGTAGTAGTAGCCGTTGCGGTAGTGGATGACCGGCGCTTCCACCGACTTGCTGTTCACGAACCGCTCGGCGATGTTGTACATCGTGGAGTCGGCGCGCAGCCCCGTGCTCGAGTTCAGCTTGACCATCTTGATGCCGGACCAGAACGATCCGAACGTCAACCACCACTCCCCGCCCGAGGTGACCGTCAGGTTCGGGTCGATCGCGTTCCAGTTGCTGGAGGCCGTCGACTCGATCACCCGCCCGACGTGCGTCCAGCTGCCGGACGCCCCGGTACTGCTGGTGGCCAGGAAGATCGCCGACTTGCTGGAGCCGAACGTCGAGGCCGAGTAGTACATCCAATACTTGCCATTGCGGTACGAGATGTCCGGCGCCCACAGGTTGGCCCCGTTGTTGGTGTAGCTGTTCGCCCACGAGGTCCCGTTGGGGAAGGCCTTACCGGCGTCGGCGAACGCGGTCCGGTCACTGGACGTCTTGAGCGTGATCCCGTCCCCGGTGTGCGCCATCAGGTAACCGCCGGTGGGCCGCTTGATCATCGAGGGGTCGTGCACGTTGGTGGACCCGGTCACCACACCGGGCCCGGGATAGGCGTCGGCCCGGGCGGTGCCGCCGCCACCCACGACCAGGGCGAGCAGGCCGGCCAGCCCGCCGACGAGCAACTGACGAACTCTCATGAGGTATCGCCTCCGCTGGGGATGCGCGGCCCGCTCGGGGAAGCGGTCACCGCGGCCGGAAGTGAACCGCCGCGTGGGGAAATCGAGGCAGTTCTATCTCTTTTATGTTAACGATAACAATCAATCCGTCAACCCGTCTTGGGCCGCACCCGGCCCGGCGCCCGCGCGCCGGCCCCGGTGCCCCGCCCACCTCGCGCGACCGCCACGAGACCTTCGACGTCCGTACCGTCACCACGATGTTGACCTTGGTTCTTCCGGCCCCGGCGGTAGAAGAAGCGCCAGTTCGGCCCGGCCGAAATCGGATCTGCTCACGCAGGAACTGCACCGATGCGCCCGAGCTGAGCAGATCAGCCCAGTCCTCGGCCGGAAGGTGATCGGCCAGTCGACCAAAGAGTTGAACGTCGATATGTGGCACATGCAGACCGTAGTCGATCGGATGCGCTCTGCCGTCCGCAGAAATCCTGGGTCGTCGGCTGGGCCTGGTGGCAGGCTCGGTGGGTGACCGCTTTCGCGCTTCAGGCGCAGCCCACCGATGCCGTGTCCTGGCTGGAGCTCGCCCGCCGGGCCGAGGCTGCCGGATTCGACACCCTGCAAGCCGCCGACCATCCCGGGAGCTGCGCCGCGCCGCACGTCGCGCTCGCCGCCGCGGCTGCCGTGACCAGCCGGATCCGGCTCGGGGCCTACGTCGCCAACGCCGGCGTCCGGGAGCCGCTGCTGCTCGCCGCCGACGTGGCCACCCTCGACGTGGTGTCCGGCGGGCGGGCGTTCCTCGGGCTCGGCGCCGGGCACACCCCGGCCGAGTGGCGGGCTGTCGGCCGGGAACGCCCTCCAGTCGCCGGCCGGGTGGACCGCTGCCTGGCAATGGCGGAATCGGTCAGGGCCCTGCTCGGCGGCGAGACGGTCACCGTCGACGAACCGTTCCTGAAACTGTTCGGCGCACGGCTGGAGAAGCCCCGGCCGGTGCAGGAGCACGTCCCACTGCTGCTGGGCACCGCGAACACCCGGATGCTGCGCTGGGCGGGCACCCACGCGGACGTCGTCGGGCTGACCGGTTTCGGCCGCACGCTCGCCGACGGGCACCAGCACGACGCCCGCTGGCGGCTCGACCAGATCGACTCTCAGGTCGAGCTGGTCCGTTCCGGGACGGGCTCCCCGGAGGTGGAGGCGCTGGTGCAGGTGGTGGAGGTCACCGACGACGCCGAGGCAGTTGCCGCCCCGCACGCCGAGGAGCTGGGCATGTCCGTGAGTGATCTCCTGGAGGTGCCGTTCGTGCTGATCGGCACGGTCGCCGAGATCCGGGCCGCGATCGACCGGCACGCGAAACGCTGGGGCATCACCCGCTACGCCGTCCGGACGCCCGCCTTCGACGCCGTCGAGTCCCTGGGCCTCCTCACGGCCGGGCGCGAGGTCTGATTTCCGCTAGCGGTGGTGCCGCGCGGCACGGTTGGATTGCCGACATGACCGGGGATTCCGTACGTCCATCTCGTACCGCCGTGGCCGCAGCCGCCGTGACGGTGATCCTGTGGGCGTCCGCGTTCGTGGGCATCCGCGCCGCCGCGCCGCACTTCACTCCGGGGTCGCTGGCCCTCGGCCGGTTGCTCGCCGGAACCGTCGTCCTGCTCACGTTCCTGGTGGTGAGCCGTCAGGGCCTACCGTCGCGGGCGGCCTGGCCGGGCATCATGATCTCCGGCGTCGTCTGGTTCGGTGTCTACAACGTGGCCCTGAACTGGGGCGAGGAGCTCGTGGACGCGGGCACCGCCGCGATGCTGGTGAACATCGGACCGGCCGTGATGGCGCTGCTGGCCGGCTGGCTGCTGCGCGAAGGCTTCCCACCGCGGCTGCTCGCCGGAATGGCGGTCTCGTTCGCCGGAACGGTCGTCGTCGGCCTCTCCATGTCCGGAAATGGTCACGCCTCGATCCTCGGGGTCGTCCTCTGTCTGCTCGCCGCTGTCACCTATGCGGCAGGGGTCGTCGCCCAGAAACCGGCGTTGCGGCACGCGACGGCCCTGCAGGCCACCACGTTCGGCTGCCTGATCGGTGCGGTCGCGTGCCTGCCGTTCGCCGGCCAGCTGATCGACGACGTGGCTAGGGCCCCGTGGACGATCACACTCAACGTCGTCTACCTGGGCGTCTTCCCGACCGCCATCGCGTTCACGACCTGGGCCTACGCGCTGGCGCGGACGACTGCGGGGAGGATGGGCTCGACCACTTACGTCGTACCGGCAATCGTGGTCCTGATGTCCTGGATCTTGTTGGCGGAGATCCCCGGATGGCTGACTCTGATCGGTGGTGTGCTGTGCCTTGCCGGTGTCGCCGTCTCCCGCAGCCGCCCGTCCGCCGTCACGGTCGAGCCGCGCGCAACGCCTCCAGCACAGCCGGGTAAAGCCGCTTCTTGATCGTGCCCAGCGTCGGCCCGGCTTTCGCCACCTGGGCCTCGGCCAGGGAGATCGCTGTCGGAAGCACCTCGTCGGCGGCCACCGCGAGATCGACGATCTGTCGTTCGGCGGCTTCCGCACCACCGTAGCGGCGGGCCGTGATCATCGCCTCGTGCGCCACCTGCGGGGTGAGCCGGGCCTGGATGAGCGCGCTCATGCCGGGCGTGAACGGCAGGCCGATGTCCGCTTCCGGCAGGCACCAGAAGCCCCGGTCGGCGCGCATCACCCGCTGGTCGTGGGCGAGTGACAGCATGGCGCCGCCGGCGAAGACGTGGCCGGGGATGGCCGCGACGGTCACCAGGGGCAGGGTCAGGAACCTTTCCAGCAATCCCTGTACGGCGGTCAGGTACTCGCCCTGGGAATCCGGATGTGACATCAGCCAGTCGAGGTCGAGCCCGAGGCTGTAGTGCTTGCCGCTGGCGGTGGTGACGAGAGCGGTCTTGCCGTCCGCTGACCGAATCTGGTCAAGCAGGTCGTTGACGGCGGCGATCCAGTCGGGGTGCAGGCGGTTCTCGCCGGCGCCGAGGTCGAGTACGTACACGTCGTCGTGGCGGTCCAGGGTCGGCATGGCAGCCCTCCTCTAGTTACTGATGAGTAACATAGTCGACCGGCCCCGGTTCGTCGATGCCCGCGCGCCCCGGCACAATGGGAGGGTTGGTTCGGCGGCGAGTCCCTCAGGAGGAACGGTGGCCTTTCAGGAACGGCCGGAGAAGTGTGTGGTGGCCGTCGACGGCCCGTCCGGGTCGGGCAAGTCCACCGTCTCCCGGCGACTGGCCACCGCTGTCGACGGCGTCTATCTCGACACCGGGGCGATGTACCGGGCGATCACCTGGTCCGTGCTCAACGCGGGTGTCGACCTGACCGACCCGGACGCCATCGCGAAGATCGCGCTGGAGACCGAACTGTCGATCGGCACCGATCCCACCGCCCCGCACTTCGCGGCCGACGGCACCAACGTCGACGCCGCGATCCGTGGCCCCGAGGTCACCGGCGCGGTCTCCGCCGTCGCCGCCGTGCCCGCCGTCCGCAAGCGCCTGGTCGCGCTCCAGCAGGCCATCATCGCCGGGCACCCGCGCATCATCGTCGAAGGACGCGACATCGCCTCGGTCGTCGCCCCCGACGCCGACCTCAAGGTCTACCTGACCGCCTCCGCCGCCGCCCGCGCCGCGCGGCGCAGCGCCGAGGACGCCACCGACGTCGCCGCCACCGAGGCCGACCTGGCCCGCCGCGACAAGCTCGACTCCAGCCGGGCCGTCGACCCCCTCAAGCAGGCGTCCGACGCCGTCGAGGTCGACACCACCGGCATGGGCATCGACGACGTCGTCGCCCACCTCCTGCATCTGCTGAACAGCAAGGTAAGTAAGTGACTGAGCTTCCCGCCGGCCTCGACCTCAACGACTTCGAGGGCGGGTTCGACTATCTTTCGTCATCTTCCTCCTCCTCGTCCGCTGAGGAGGAGTCCACCGGCCCCGTCCCTGTAGTCGCCGTGGTCGGCCGTCCCAACGTGGGCAAATCGACACTGGTGAACCGCATCATCGGCCGTCGTCAGGCCGTCGTCGAGGACAAACCGGGTGTGACCCGGGACCGTGTCCCGTACGACGCCCAGTGGACCGGCCGCCGCTTCACCGTCGTCGACACCGGCGGCTGGGAACCGGACGCTCGCGATAGAGCCGCGGCCATCGCGGCTCAGGCCGAGATCGCCGTGCAGACCGCCGACGTGGTCATCTTCGTCGTCGACGTCTCCGTCGGCGCCACGGACGTCGACGAGGCAGCGGTCAAGATGCTGCGCCGCAGCCACAAGCCGGTGATCCTGGTCGCGAACAAGGCCGACAACCAGAACCTCGAACTCGAGGCGGTCCACCTGTGGTCCCTGGGCCTCGGCGAGCCGTTCCCGATCTCGGCCCTGCACGGCCGCGGCTCCGGTGACCTGCTCGACACCATCCTCAACGCGCTCCCGCCCACCCCGCCGGTGGTCGAGGGCGGCCCGCGCGGCCCCCGCCGGGTAGCGCTCGTCGGCCGCCCCAACGTGGGCAAGTCGAGCCTGCTCAACCGGGTCGCGAAAGAGGAGCGGGCGGTAGTCGACTCGGTGGCCGGCACCACTGTCGACCCCGTCGACAGCCTGGTCGAGATGGACGGCGACATCTGGCAGTTCGTCGACACGGCAGGTCTGCGCAAGAGAGTCCACCAGGCTTCCGGTACGGAGTACTACGCCTCGCTGCGCACCGCCGGAGCCGTGGAAGCGGCCGAGGTGGCGGTGGTCCTGCTGGACTCCGGCGAGGTCATCAGCGAACAGGACCAGCGCGTCATCACCCAGGTGATCGAAGCGGGCCGGGCCCTGGTGATCGCCTTCAACAAGTGGGACCTGGTCGACCCCGACCGCCGGTTCTACCTGGACAAGGAGATCGACCGCGACCTCAAACGGGTGACGTGGGCGGTCCGGGTCAACATCTCGGCCAAAACGGGCCGGGCCGTCGACAAGCTGGCCCCCGCCATCCGCCGAGCCCTGAAGTCGTGGGAGACCCGGGTCCCGACAGGTGCCCTGAACACGTGGCTGACCGCCCTGACCCAGGCCACCCCCCACCCGGTCCGCGGCGGTCGCGCCCCCCGCGTCCTGTTCGCCACCCAGGCCGGCGTGGCCCCGCCCCGCTTCGTCCTGTTCACCACGGGCCCGTTCGACGCGGGTTACCTCCGGTTCATCGAACGCAAGCTCCGCGAGGAGTTCGGCTTCGAGGGAACCCCGGTCGAGGTGACCGTCAAGCCCCGCAAGAAGCTGGGGCCGGGGGGTCGCGGAAAAGCCCATGGGTGAGGTTGGTAGTCTTTAGGAGATGTCGCGCGGGGCTGAGGTTCCGGGCGGGATCGGGCTGTAGCGCAGCTTGGTAGCGCACTTGACTGGGGGTCAAGGGGTCGCAGGTTCAAATCCTGTCAGCCCGACCAGCATTTGAAGGCCGTTGGCAAGGACGAAAGTCCTGGCCAACGGCCTTTTTTCATGCACGAACATCGATCGCCCAAGATCGCTTTAGTGGATCTTGTGGTCACAGGCGTGGTCACAGCAGTGGCTACCGTGGATCTCACCTGCTCGAACGTGTGACCACGGGGGGACCTGATGACTGTCGGCTCGTACGAACTCTCCAACGGCAAGACCAACTGGTACTTCGTCATCGACCTCCCGGTCGGCGAAGACGGAAAACGGCGCCAGCACAAGCGCCGCGGATTCCCCACCATGGGTTCCGCTGAGAAGGCCGAAACCGAGGCGCGTAAGGCGTACGGCGAGGCGGCGATCGGCGCGGACGGCAGCGTCGCGGCCGAGCTTGCCGGCTGGTTGTCGGAGCGGGAACTCGATATCGAAGAGACCACGCTGGACAACTACCGCAACATCATTCGGATGTACGTCATCCCGCACATCGGCGGGCGCCAGCTGTACAACATCGACAAGCGCGTCATCCAAGACATGTACAAGACGCTGCTGAAAGAGGGCGGCGCGAAGAAGAATCCGTTGTCGGCGACGACGGTGCGCACCACGCACCGGGTGTTGCAGAAGGCGTTCAAGGATCTGGGGATCAACCTGGAGAACGTGCGGCAGCCGCGGCCGGCGCAACGCGACGACCATGGCCGAAAAGGGGTGTGGTCGCCGCAGCAGTCGAAGACGTTCCTGCGG